>NZ_PSVD01000020.1:0-55045 GCF_002932035.1 Rathayibacter sp. AY1F6
GCCGATGGTACTGCAGGGGGGACCCTGTGGGAGAGTAGGACACCGCCGGACACCATTCACGATGGCCACCCAGAAATGGGTGGCCATCGCTGTTTAACCGGTCGGTCTCTGTTCGTGGAGTAACAGGGCCGGCCGGAGCGACGATGACCGTCGTCGCCCGACTCCGGAACGAGGAGCAGCGATGACTCAGCACGACCCGACGCCCTCTCCGGAATCGAGGCCGCTCCAGAACGGCTTCGACGCCGTGGAGGAACACGTCCTGTCAGACGAGCTCCTCCGGATCGAGCAGGCTGCGCTCGACAAGAGGGCAGCCGGATACGTCCAGCTGCAGGAGCAGCTGCGCATCCGACTCGAGAACGCGGACCGCGACCGATGACCGACGACTCGCGACTCGACTCGGCTCTCGCCGAACGGGGTATCGCCCGATCCCGCACCCATGCCGCTCGGATGATCGCCGGCGGTCTGGTGACGGTGGACGGCGTCCCTGCACTGAAGCCCTCGATCCGCGTGCGCGACGATCAGGACGTCGCGGTCGCCGGCCTCGACCACTACGTCAGCCGCGCCGCCCACAAGCTGCTCGCCGCCCTCGACACCTTCGCGACGGTGCGAGTCGCCGGCCGGAACGCTCTCGACGTCGGGGCGTCGACGGGCGGGTTCTCGCAGGTCCTGCTCGAGCGCGGCGCCGCCTCGGTGATCGCGCTCGACGTCGGGCATGCCCAGCTCGCTCCGCGGATCCGGTCCGACGATCGCGTCCACGTGGTGGAGGGGTTCAATGCGCGGGATCTCACCACCGCCCGGCTCGCCGAAGCCGCCAGGACCGAGATCGTCCCGGACTTGGTCGTGTCCGACGTGTCCTTCATCTCCCTGCGGATGGTTCTGCCTCCGGTCGCCGCCTCTGTGGATCCGCTCGCCGACTTCGTGGTGCTGGTGAAGCCGCAGTTCGAGGTGGGCCGCTTGGGAGTGCGGGAGGGGATCGTCCGGGATCCCGAGCTGCGTCGCGAGGCCCTCTCGGACGTCCTGTGGTCGGCGTGGGACCTGGGGCTCGGCGTCGTCGGGCTGGCCGAGTCGCCACTCCCGGGGGGCGCTGGGAATCGCGAGTATCTGGCGCACCTCCACCGCGACCGCGGATCTATTCCGACAGAATGGAGGGACGCGGTCACCGCGCTCACCACCGGATGACGCGATCGTGTCCGCCGCTGTCGACCGACCAGAAGGACACACCCTCGATGCAGTCCCCTCGTGACGAGCGCAACATCCTCGTCGTCGCCCACACCGGACGGGCGGACTCCCTCGATGCGGCGGTCCTCGTCGTCGAGCGCCTCCGGAACTCGGGCGCCCACCCCGTCCTCTGCGCCGACGACAAGGGCGACATCGTCGCGGTCGCTCCGGATCTGAGCGACGTCGCCGTGCTCGGGTCCGACGTACCGCTCGAGTCCATCGAGCTCGTGTTCGTGCTCGGCGGCGACGGTACCATCCTCCGCGCGGCGGAGATCGTCCGGTCCGGGACGGCCCCTCTGCTCGGCGTGAACCTCGGCCACGTCGGGTTCCTCGCCGAGAGCGAGCGGGACGATCTCGACGACGCCGTCGCCCGTGCGCTCGACGGCGACTACGCGGTCGAGGAGCGGATGACCCTGCAGGTGCGCGTCAAGATCGACGAGGCCGTCGTCTACGAGACCTGGGCGCTCAACGAGGCCACGGTCGAGAAGGGCAGCCGCGAGCGGATGCTCGAGGTCATGGTGGGCGTCGACGGACGTCCGCTGTCGAGCTTCGGCTGCGACGGCATCGTCGTGTCCACTCCGACCGGTTCCACCGCTTACGCCTTCTCCGGGGGCGGCCCCGTCGTGTGGCCGACCGTCGAGGCGATGCTCCTCGTTCCGCTCAGCGCCCATGCGCTCTTCGCGCGGCCCCTCGTCGTGGGCCCGTCGTCGAGCCTCGCCGTCGAGGTCAAGGAGAGGACCGACGGCGTCGGCGTCCTCTGGGCCGACGGCCGGCGCGCCTACGAGCTGCCGCCGGGAGCGCGCGTCGTCTACCGGCGCTCGCCCGTGCCCGTGCGCTTCGCGCGCCTGCACGACGCCCCCTTCACCGATCGACTCGTGCACAAGTTCGGTCTCCCCATCCGCGGATGGCGGGGGTCGGCGGAGACGGAGTAAGGCCCGATGCTCGAAGAGCTGCAGATCCGCGACCTCGGAGTGATCGCCGAGGCGACGCTCCCGCTCGGACCGGGCTTCACCGCGGTCACCGGCGAGACCGGCGCCGGCAAGACGATGGTGGTCACGGCGCTCGGCCTCGTGCTGGGCGCGCGCTCGGACCCGTCCGCGGTGCGCTCGGGAGCGAAGCAGGCCTGGGTGTCGGGGCGCTGGCTGGTCCCCGAGGAGGGCCCGGTCGCCGAGCGCGTCCACGACGCCGGCGGCGATCTCGACGGCCCGGAGCTGCTCCTCGCGCGGTCCGTCTCGGCGGAGGGACGTGGGCGAGCCGTCGTCGGCGGCCGGAGCGCACCGGTCAGCGTGCTGAGCGAGCTCGCCGATCAGCTGGTCGTCGTGCACGGGCAGTCGGACCAGATCCGCCTCCGCTCCGCCGCGGCGCAGCGCGAGGCGCTCGACCGGTTCGGCGGACCCGGTCTCGCCGACGCCCTCCGCGACTACGCGAGCGCCTTCGAGCGTTGGCGGGCCAACCGGGAGGAGCTCGACTCGCTCACCGAGGCCCGGGAGACGCGCGCCCGCGAAGCCGAACGGCTCCGCTCCGCCCTCGCCGAGATCGAGGTGGTCGCCCCCCAGCGCGGGGAGGACGTCGAGCTCGCGGCGCAGTCCGCCCGGCTCGGGAGCATCGAGCAGCTCCGGCTCGCCGCCGGCGAGGCCCGCGAGGCGATCTCGTCCGAGGAGCTGGACGGGCGGGACGCGCTCGGGCTCCTCGAGACGGCGCGGCGCGTGCTGGAGCGGGCGGCCGAGCACGACGCCGCGCTGCAGCCGACGGTCCAGACGCTCGGCGAGGCGGCGGTGCTCCTCGTCGACGCCGCCGGAGGGCTCTCCTCGTACCTGGCGGAGCTCGACCTCGACGGCGCGCACGACCTGGAGCTGATCGAGAACCGTCGGGCGGAGCTGTCCCTGCTCGCCCGCACCTACGGACCGACGCTGGACGACGTGCTCGACCTGGTGGACTCCTCCGGACTCCGCCTGCTCGAGCTCGACGGCGACGACGAGAGGATCGCGGCTCTCGAGGCCGACACCGCGGCCGACGCGGACCTCGTCGACCGCCTCGCGACCCGGCTGACCGAGCTGCGGACCGCGGCGGCCGCCGAGCTGGGGGAGCGGGTCAGCGACGAGCTCACCGCGCTGGCCATGGCGGATGCGCGCCTGCACGTGAAGGTGACGGCCGCGGGGGAGCCGAGCATCCACGGGCGCGACTCCGTCGAGATGCTGCTCCAGCCGCACACCGGGGCCGCACCCCGGCCCCTCGCCCGCGGAGCCTCGGGAGGCGAGCTCTCGCGGGTGATGCTCGCGATCGAGGTCGTGGTCGCCGCCAACGACCCCGTGCCGACGTTCGTCTTCGACGAGGTCGACGCAGGGGTCGGCGGAGCGGCGGCGATCGAGATCGGCCGACGGCTCGCGCGGCTCGCCGAGACGTCGCAGGTCATCGTGGTGACCCACCTCGCGCAGGTCGCCGCATTCGCCACGAACCACCTCCGCGTCGAGAAGGGCTCGGACGGCGCGGTTACCTCGAGCGCCGTGACGCAGCTCGACTCCGAGGAGCGGGTGTCCGAGATGGCGCGCCTGCTCTCGGGGCTCACCGACTCCGCCAACGCTCTCGCTCATGCGCGGGAGCTCCTCGAATCGAGTCGGCGGGGCTGATCGCGAGCGGCCCTGGACGACATCGATCCGTCCCGGACGGTCCGCCGCCGCCGTTCTGCTGTTACGGTGGAACCCCGTGGTGGACTTTACGAACGCGGGCCTTTCCTCTTCTTCTCCCTCGGATCCCGAGGGCTCCTCCGGGTCCTCGACCCGGAACGCTTCGACGGCCGGGCAGGACGCCCCCTCGAAGATCACGAAGCACATCTTCGTCACCGGCGGTGTCGTCTCCTCGCTCGGCAAGGGACTCACGGCCGCGAGCCTGGGCAACCTGCTGACCGCGCGCGGGCTGCGCGTCGTCATGCAGAAGCTCGACCCGTACCTCAACGTGGACCCGGGGACGATGAACCCGTTCCAGCACGGCGAGGTCTTCGTGACCGACGACGGCGCCGAGACCGATCTCGACATCGGCCACTACGAGCGCTTCCTCGACATCAACCTGAACCAGGCCGCGAACGTCACGACCGGCCAGATCTACTCGCGGGTCATCGCGCGGGAGCGCGCCGGCGAGTACCTCGGCGACACGGTCCAGGTCATCCCGCACATCACGGACGAGATCAAGCGGCGCATGCGCCTCCAGTCGGAGGACGACCCGCAGCCGGACGTCATCATCACCGAGATCGGCGGCACCGTCGGCGACATCGAGAGCCAGCCGTTCATCGAGTCGGCCCGCCAGGTCCGCCACGAGCTCGGCCGCCGCAACGTCTTCTTCGTGCACGTCTCGCTGGTGCCCTTCATGGGCGCCTCCGGCGAGCAGAAGACCAAGCCCACCCAGCACTCCGTCGCGGCGCTGCGCTCGATCGGCATCCAGCCGGACGCGCTGGTGCTGCGGAGCGACCGACCCGTGTCGGAGTCGAACAAGCGCAAGATCGCGCTGATGTGCGACGTCGACGAGCAGGCCGTGGTCAACGCCAAGGACGTCGCGTCGATCTACGAGATCCCGCAGATGCTCAACGAGCAGGGCCTCGACGCCTACATCATCGACCAGCTGGGCCTCCCGGCCGGCGAGGTCGTCTGGGACGGCTGGTCGCGACTGCTCGAGGCCGTGCACGAGCCCAAGCACGAGGTCACCATCGGCCTGGTCGGGAAGTACATCGACCTGCCCGACGCCTACCTCTCCGTGACGGAGGCTCTGCGGGCCGGCGGCTTCGCGCAGCAGACGAAGGTCGCCATCCGCTGGATCGCCTCCGACGGGCTCGAGGACCCCGAGGCTGCGGCCAAGGCGCTCTCCGAGCTCGACGGCATCTGCGTGCCCGGCGGCTTCGGCATCCGCGGCATCGAGGGCAAGCTCGGCGCGCTGCGCTTCGCGCGGGAGAGCGGGATACCGACCCTCGGGCTCTGCCTCGGCCTGCAGTGCATGGTCATCGAGTACGCCCGCAACGAGGCCGGCCTCGAGGGGGCCTCGTCGTCGGAGTTCGACCCGGAGACGGAGTTCCCCGTCATCGCGACGATGGCCGAGCAGGTCGAGATCCTCGCGTCCGGGGACATGGGCGGCACGATGCGCCTCGGCCTCTACACGGCCGAGCTCGCCGAGGGCTCGATCGTCGCCGAGGTGTACGGCGCACCTGAGGCGGCCGAGCGCCACCGTCACCGCTACGAGGTCAACAACCGCTACCGCGACCGGATCGCCGAGGCGGGGCTCTGGTTCTCGGGCCTCTCGCCCGACGGCCACCTCGTGGAGTACGTCGAGCTGCCCCGCGAGAAGCACCCCTACTACGTGGGCACGCAGGCGCACCCGGAGCTCCGCTCGCGCCCGAACGCCGCGCACCCGCTCTTCCGCGGCCTCGTGACCGCCGCCCTCGAGCGCCAGGAGGCCTCGCGCCTCTTCCCGGCATCGGAGGCGGGCGCCGATGAGTGAGCCGCTGTCGGACGAGCTCGTCGAGCCGGAGGTCCTGACCAGTGAGCGCGTCTTCGACGGGATGGTCTGGGGCGTCCGCGCCGAGACGTTCCGCTACGGCGGCGGCGAGCTGCGCCGGGAGTTCCTCGATCACACGGGAGCCGTCGCCGTGCTGGCCCTCGACGACGAGGACCGCGTCGCCCTGATCAAGCAGTACCGGCACCCTGTCCGCACCCGCGAGTGGGAGATCCCGGCCGGCCTGCTCGACGTCGAGGGCGAGGATCCCCTGGTCGCCGCTCAGCGGGAGCTGGGCGAGGAGACGGACCTGCAGGCCGAGCGCTGGGACCTGCTCTCGGAGTTCGCCACCTCGCCGGGCGGCAGCGACGAGGTCATCCGGATCTACCTGGCCCGCGGGCTCTCGTCCACCGGCTCCGCCTTCGACCGCGAGGCGGAGGAGGCGGACATGGAGCTGCGGTGGGTGCCGCTGGACGAGGCGGTCGAGGCGGTCCTCGCCCGCCGGGTGCAGAACCCCTCGCTGACGATCGCGGTGCTCGCGGCGCACGCGTTCCGCTCGCGCGACTGGGACGGGCTGGGCGACGCGTCCTCGCCGTGGACGCGCCACCCGCGGGTCCGCCACCCCCGGGGGTGAGCCCCCGCGCCTGCGCCGAGGCGTACCTCCGGCAGGCGAGCGTGGAGCGCGGGCTCTCGGCGCACACGCTCGCGGCCTACCGGCGCGACCTGGAGCTCTACCTCGGCTGGCTCGAGGAGCGCGGGACCGTCGATCTGGCGCAGCTCGGACGGGTCGACGTGGGGGAGTTCTCCTCCTGGCTGGCCGCACGCCCGGAGCGGCCGCTCGCGGCGAGCTCGCGCGCACGTCTCCTCTCGAGCGTCCGAGGGCTGCACCGCTTCGCCCTCGAGGAGGGGGTCGTCTCGGACGACGTTGCCCGGGAGGTGGTGCCGCCGAAGATCCCGATGACCCTGCCGAAGGCGGTCACGGTCGAGCAGATGGCGGCACTGCTCGACGCGGCGCGCGGCGAGGAGCTCGCGGACCTGCGGGACCGGGCCCTGCTGGAGCTGCTCTACGCGACGGGCGCGCGCATCTCGGAGGCGGTGGACCTGAACGTCGACGACGTGGTCGCCGCGGAGGTGGTGCGGCTGACGGGCAAGGGGTCCAAGCAGCGGATGGTGCCGCTCGGCCGCTTCGCCCGCGAGGCGGTCGACGAGTACCTCGTCCGTGCGCGGCCCGAGCTCTCGCGGAGGGGGCGCGCGACGCCGGCGCTCTTCCTGGGGGTCCGCGGGAGCCGCCTGTCGCGGCAGAGCGCCTGGCTGGTCATCCGCGCCGTCGCCGAGAAGGCCGGGCTGGACCGGGAGATCTCGCCGCACACCTTCCGGCACTCGTTCGCGACCCACCTGCTCGCGGGCGGTGCCGACGTCCGCGTGGTGCAGGAGCTCCTCGGGCACGCCTCGGTGGCGACGACGCAGATCTACACGCTGGTGACGGCGGACACGCTCCGGGACGTCTACACGTCCGCGCACCCGCGAGCGCGGCGCTAGAGCCGCGGCCCCGCGCGGCGGGGCGCGGCGGCCGGGGAGCGGGGCGCCGGTACACTCGTCGGAGGCCGCGCGGGAGCGCACGCCGCCACGGAAGCGAGGACGACGCAGGTGACACGCAAGACGGACGACAAGGCCGAGCTCACCGGTCTCGAAGCCCCGACGCTCGGCCCGACCGGCCGCCCCCTGCGCGACTTCCCGCTGCCGGTGGAGCTCACCGGTCACGGCCCCGCCCGGATCATCTCGCTCTGCAACCAGAAGGGCGGCGTTGGCAAGACGACGACGACCATCAACCTGGGCGCAACCCTCGCCGAGTACGGCCGCCGCGTGCTGGCCATCGACTTCGACCCGCAGGGCGCCCTCTCGGCCGGCCTCGGGGTCACCACCTACGACGCCATCACGATCTACGACCTGCTCCTCGGCACCGTGAAGGACCCGGCCGAGGCGATCCGGAGGACCCGCGTGCCGGGCCTGGACGTCATCCCGGCCAACATCGACCTCTCCGCCGCCGAGGTCCACCTCGTCAACGAGGTCGCGCGCGAGCAGATCCTCGCCCGGGTGCTCCGCAAGGTGAGCGCGGACTACGACGTCATCCTGATCGACTGCCAGCCCTCGCTGGGCCTGCTCACGGTCAACGCGCTCACCGCGAGCCACGGCGTGCTCATCCCGCTCGAGTGCGAGTTCTTCGCGCTGCGCGGCGTCGCCCTGCTGATCGAGACGATCGACAAGGTCCGCGACCGGCTCAACCCGGTGATCGAGCTCGACGGCATCCTGCCCACGATGTACGACTCCCGCACCCTGCACTCGCGGGAGGTGCTCGACCGGGTGGTCGACGCCTTCGGCGACAGCGTGCTCGAGACGGTGATCGGCCGCACGGTGAAGTTCCCGGACGCCAGCGTGTCCGGCGTCCCGATCACCCAGTTCGCGCCCGAGCACAACGCCGCGAAGGCGTACCGCAAGCTCGCCAGGGAGCTGATCTCGCGTGGCGCGGTCGCCTGAGGTCCTCCTCGAGGAGCGCCCCGCTCCCATCGGGTTCCACCTCGCGCTGACCAACTTCGAGGGTCCGTTCGACCTCCTGCTGAGCCTCATCGCGAAACAGCAGGTCGACATCACCGAGATCGCGCTGAGCGCCGTGACGGACGAGTTCCTCTCGTACCTGCACGGGATCGACTCGCTCGAGGGGCTGGACCGCGCGTCGGAGTTCCTCGTCGTCGCCGCGACGCTCCTCGACCTGAAGATCGCCGGACTCCTGCCCCAGGGCGAGCTCGTGGACGCGGAGGACGCGGCGCTGCTGGAGGCGCGAGACCTGCTGTTCGCCCGGCTCCTGCAGTACCGGGCCTTCAAGCAGGTGTCGTCGTGGTTCGCCGAGCGGATCGCGATCGAGACCGCCCGCCACGTGCGGGACGTGCCTCTGGAGGAGGAGTACCGGTCCGCGAAGCCGGAGCTCGTCTGGACCCTGTCGCCCGCCGACTTCGCCGCCCTCGCGACCGTCGCCCTCGCTCCGCGCGAGCTGCCGACGGTGGGCCTGGACCACCTCCACGCCCCGCAGATCAGCATCCGGGAGCAGGCCGCGCACGTCGTGGCGATGCTGCGCGCCCGCGGGAGGGCCACGTTCGGCGAGCTGATCGCGGACGCCGACGAGAAGGGCATGATCGTCGCGCGCTTCCTGGCCGTGCTCGAGCTCTACCGGCACGCCGCGATCTCATTCGACCAGCCGGAGCCGCTCGGCGAGCTCACGCTGCGCTGGGTCGCCGAGCAGTGGAGCGATGCGAGCCTCGCCGCGCTCGGAGCCGACTATGACTCCTGACGCCGGCCCCGGGACCGTCGCGTTCGAGATCGACCGGGCGGTCGAGGCGATCCTGATGGTCGCGGACGAGCCGCAGCCGCTCGCCTCCCTCGCGACCGCGCTGTCGAGGCCGATCGCCGTGGTCCGCCAGTCGATCGAGCGCCTGGTCGCCGACTACGACGGCGTCGACGGGGCGATCCGCCGGGGCTTCGAGCTGCGCGAGGTCGGTGCCGGCTGGCGGATCTACGTGCGCCGCGAGTACGACCCGGTGGTCAAGGACTTCGTCCTGACGCAGAACCCGACGCGGCTCTCGCAGGCGGCGCTCGAGACGCTCGCCGTGATCGCCTACAAGCAGCCGGTCTCGCGCGGTCAGGTCGCGCAGATCCGCGCGGTCAACGTCGACTCCGTCGCGCGCACCCTCCTCGGCCGCGGCCTCATCGCGGAGGTCGGCCACGACCCCGAGACGGGCGCGGTCCTCTACGGCACCACCGAGCAGCTGCTCGTGCACCTCGGCCTCACCTCGCTCGACGAGCTGCCGAAGATCTCCCCCCTACTGAGCGACGGAAGAGACGGATTCGATGAGCGCGCCTGACAGCGGCCCCGACGGCGAACGACTGCAGAAGGTCCTCGCGGCAGCGGGGGTCGCCTCCCGACGAGTGGTCGAGGAGATGATCGTGGCGCGGCGGATCCGCGTCAACGGCGAGGTGGCGGACGAGCTCGGCCGCCGCATCGATCCGGCGACCGACCGGATCGAGGTCGACGGGGTCGCGGTGCAGCTGGACACCTCGCGCCGCTACGTCATGCTCAACAAGCCGATCGGCGTCGTCAGCTCGCTGGCGGACGAGAACGGACGCACCGACCTCAGCCTCTACACGAAGAACTTCGAGGAGCGGCTGTTCAACGTCGGGCGCCTCGACGCCGAGACCTCGGGCCTGCTCGTGCTGACCAACGACGGCGAGCTCGCCCACGTCCTCGCGCACCCGTCGTTCGGAGTGACGAAGACCTACATCGCGAAGGTGCACGGGCAGGTCCTCCCGCAGACGATCGCGACGCTGACCTCCGGGATCGAGCTCGACGACGGACCAGTGGCCGCCGACAAGGCGCGTCTCCTCGGCCGGCCGGAGGGCCGCTCGAACGCCTCGCTCGTCGAGATCACCCTGCACTCCGGTCGCAACCGGGTCGTCCGCCGGATGATGGCGGCGGTCGGCCACCCGGTGATCGAGCTCGTCCGGCGCCAGTTCGGGCCGCTGCACCTGGGCACCCTGCGCTCGGGCGATCTGCGCGACCTGACCCGGGAGGAGCTGGGCGCGCTGCTCACGATCGCGCGGCAGGGCGGCGAGGCGGTGGCGGCCGCTCCCGCGGTCCCCTCGAAGAAGGTGAGCGCGGGTGCGCGGCGGCCCCGGCCTGACAGCGGCGAGCGCGTCGCCCCGGCGGAGCGCGGCTCGGCCGGGCGATCCTCGGATCGCGGCGGCTCGGCGGGACGGTCGTCCGACCGCGGCGGCTCGGCGGGACGGTCGTCCGACCGCGGCGGCTCGGCGGGACGGTCGTCCGACCGCGGCGGCTCGGCGGGACGGTCGTCCGATCGCGGCGGCTCCTCCGCCGGCGGCGGGCGGAGCGACGGTCCTCCGCGCCGGTCCGGCGCCGACAAGCAGCGCCGCGCCGATCGCTAGGCTGTCGGGGTGAACGAGCTCCTGCACCCCGCGCCGCCCGCGATGCGGACGACCGGGACGGTGCGGGTGGTCGGCTCCGGACTGCTCGGCGCCTCCATCGGCCTCGGCCTCGCCTCCCGCGGGATCGACGTCGTCCTCGACGACGCCTCGCCCGCGAGCCTCTCCCTCGCCATCGACTACGGGGCCGGCCGCGCCGCCTCCGCCGACGACCGGCCCTCCGTCGTCGTCGTCTGCGTCCCCCCTGACGTCACCGCGAGCGTCGTCGAGCGCGAGCTCGCGGCGCACCCCGGAGCCGTCGTCACCGACGTGGCGAGCGTCAAGACCCAGCCGCTGCGCGAGCTGCGCTCCCGCGGCGTCGACCTCGCCCGCTACATCGGCTCGCACCCGATGGCCGGCCGCGAGCGCGGCGGACCGGTCGCCGCGCGGGGAGACCTCTTCGTCGGCAGACCCTGGGTGATCTGCCGCGACGGCGAGACCGCGCCCGACGCGCTCGCAAGGGTGGAGGGCCTCGCTCTCGACCTCGGCGGCACCATCGTCGAGATGGACCCGGAGGAGCACGACCTCTCGGTCGGCCTCGTCTCGCACGCCCCGCAGGTGATCTCGTCACTGCTCGGCCAGCGCCTCCTCGACGCCCCGAACGCGGCGCTCCGCCTCGCCGGGCAGGGCGTCCGCGACGTCTCGCGCCTGGCGGCCTCGGCCCCCGAGCTCTGGATGCAGATCCTGGCCGCGAACCGCGAGCACGTCGTCGCGGTGCTCGACGCCTTCCGCGACGACGTCGCCGCGGTGGCCGACGCGCTTCGCGACCTCGAGGCGCCCGGCTCGCGCCGCGTGCTCGCCGAGCACCTCGCCGCGGGCAACGCCGGAGTGGCGCGCCTGCCCGGCAAGCACGGCCAGGACCAGCGCTTCTCGACCCTGATCGTCCTCGTCGACGACTCTCCCGGAACCCTCGCGCGGCTCCTGGTGGAGATCGGCGAGGCGGGCGTCAACCTCGAGGACGTGCGCCTCGAGCACGCGCAGGGGCGTCGAGTGGGTCTCGCCGAGATCTCGGTCGTGCCCGAGGCGGTCGCGCCGCTGACCGAAGAACTGACCATACGCGGCTGGAGGATCGCCGGATGAGCACCGAGCAGAACAGGCAGGAGGGCGGCCTGAACAGGATGACGCCCGCCCGCCGGGCACAGCAGAGCATCCCGGAGGACGGGGGCGCGGCTCCCGAGCGCGAGGCGCGCTCCGAGGCCGCCGAGCAGGGCGACTTCGGCGAGGCCGTCGTGGTCGCCATCGACGGCCCGGCCGGCAGCGGCAAGTCCAGCGTGTCGAGGGCTGCCGCCCGCCGCCTCGACTTCGAGTTCCTCGACACGGGAGCGGCCTACCGCGCGCTCGCCTGGCACGGGCTCGACCGCGGCCTCGACTTCGAGGACCAGGACGCGATCGTCGACGCGCTCGACGGCTTCGACTACTCCATCGGCACCGACCCCGAGTCGTACTCGGTGTGGGTCGGTCCGACCGAGGTGACCGCCGCCATCCGCGAGCCCCGGGTGACCGCGCGCGTCTCGGCCGTGGCGAAGGTCCCCGAGGTCCGTCGGAGGATCACCCTGCTGTTCCGGAGGATCATCGGCGAGACGCGTCGGGAGGGCATCATCGTCGAGGGCCGCGACATCACGACGGTCGTCGCACCGACCGCTCCGGTCCGGATCCTGCTGACGGCGAGCGAAGAGGCTAGAATGGCCAGGCGTTCGCGCGAGGTCACCACGGAATCCGCCGAGGCGACGGGTCAGGCGCTGCGGTCGAGGGACCGCGCCGACTCGCAGGTGGTCGACTTCATGAACGCCGCAGAAGGAGTCACTCTTCTCGACTCCACTCATCTCGACTTCGAGCAGACCGTCGACGCGGTCGTCGCCGAGGTCCGAACTTCGAGAGCAAGGGCCGGTCATGGCACAGGACACGCACGTCGGTGACGACGAGCTGAACTTCGGAGACGACGACCTCGTCGAGCGCCTCGGCGACCTCGACGAGCAGCTCGCCTCCTCACGCGCGCAGGCGCTCCGCAGCGGACTCGAGGACTACGATCTCGACGAGGAGGACCTCGACCTCCTCGAGTTCGCCGGGGAGGACTCGGACGAGGTCCGCTTCCTCCCCGCCCTCCCGGTCGTGGCGATCGTGGGCCGCCCCAACGTCGGCAAGTCCGCGCTGGTGAACCGCATCCTCGGCCGCCGCGAGGCCGTCGTCGAGGACACCCCGGGCGTCACGCGCGACCGCGTGTCCTACAAGGCGGAGTGGATCGACCGGGCGTTCACCATCGTCGACACCGGCGGCTGGGAGCCCGACGCCCGCGGCATCGACGCCTCCGTCGCCATGCAGGCCGAGATCGCCATCGACCTCGCCGACGCCGTCATCTTCGTCGTCGACGCGAACGTGGGCGCGACCGCGACCGACGAGCACGTCGTGAAGCTGCTGCGCAAGACGAAGAAGCCGGTCTTCCTCGCCGCCAACAAGGTGGACGACGCCCGCCAGGAGCCGAACGCCGCCTCGCTGTGGTCGCTCGGCCTGGGCGAGCCCCGCCCCGTCTCGGCCGTCCACGGCCGCGGCGTCGCCGACCTGCTCGACGCGGTGCTCGAGAAGCTGCCTCTGGAGTCGGCCGTCGCCAAGCGCGAGGTCGGCGGACCGCGCCGCGTCGCGATCCTCGGCCGCCCGAACGTCGGCAAGTCCAGCCTGCTCAACAAGGCCGCGGGGGAGGAGCGGGTGGTCGTCAACGAGCTCGCCGGCACCACGCGCGACCCGGTCGACGAGCAGGTCGAGATCGCCGGCAAGGTCTGGCGCTTCGTCGACACCGCGGGCATCCGCCGCCGCGTGCACCTCCAGCAGGGCGCCGACTTCTACGCGTCGCTGCGCACCTCGACGGCGCTCGAGAAGGCCGAGGTCGCCGTCGTCGTCCTCGACGTCTCGCAGCCGATCTCGGAGCAGGACGTCCGCATCATCGATCTGGTGCTGGAGTCGGGCCGGGCGCTCGTGCTCGCCTTCAACAAGTGGGACCTCCTCGACGACGAGCGCCGCCGCTACCTCGAGCGCGAGATCGAGACCGACCTCGCCCACGTGGCGTGGGCGCCCCGCGTCAACATCTCGGCCCGCACCGGCCGCCACCTCGAGAAGCTCGTGCCGGCGCTCGAGCTCGCCCTCGAGTCGTGGGACACGCGCATCCCGACGGGCAAGTTCAACGCGTTCCTCGCCGAGCTCACCGCGGCGCACCCGCACCCCCTCCGCGGAGGCAAGCAGCCCCGCGTGCTCTTCGGCACGCAGGCCTCGTCGCGCCCGCCGACATTCGTCCTCTTCACGACCGGGTTCCTCGACCCGGGCTACCGCCGCTACATCGCGCGCCGCCTGCGCGAGATCTACGGCTTCCAGGGGTCGCCGGTGAACGTCAACATGCGCGTCCGCGAGAAGCGCGCGCGCTGAGCGCAGCCGCACCGTGTCCGGCCCGTGGGAGCTCCTCCCGCGGGCCGTCCGCGTCTCCGGGAGGAACGGTCGTCGAGTCGCGGGGACGGATGCCGCTCCGGTGCGTCTCGGTCGAGCAGATCGCACTCGTCTCGAGCGGGAGTGACGGGCGGCGCGGCGCTGCCGGAGGCCCAGCGGCGTCCCTCGAACCGGGCGGTCGTCTCTCCGAGCGGGCGTCGGCAGGGCCGGGAGGCCGGTCAGTCGCCGGTGGCGAAGGGCCACCACGGCGGCAGGAGCCGTCGGTAGGCGGCGAGGTAGCTGCCGGGATCGCGGGGCGCGGGCAGACGGAGCCACTGCTCCATCAGGCCGACGGAGCCCGCCGCGAGGAACGAGGCCGTCGCGTCCTCGAGGAAGCCGAGCGGTGCGTCCGCGGCCGGGACGTCGAGGATCCCCGTGTCGAGCGTCGCGGAGACGGCGGTGCGGAAGTGCCCTGCCAGCATCGCGCGGAGGCCCGAGTCCCCGCCGGGGGCGTCGAAGGCGCGGAGGTAGAGGTCGCGGTGGCCGTCCAGGTGGCCGAGGACGCGGGAGGTGCCCTCGCGGATGCTCGCGTCGGTCGCGGCGCCGCTCCGGAGCTGCTGGAGGTAGCCCTCGCGGATCGCGTCGAGCTCGTCCTGCAGGGCGGCGCAGAGCAGTTCTGCGGCGGAGGAGGCGTGGGCGTAGAAGGTGGAGCGGTTCACGCCGGCGAGATCCGTGATCTCGGACACGGTGAGGGTGGCGACGTCGCGGCCGGTCGCGAGTTCGATGATGGCCCGGTGCAGGGCCACCTGTGATCGCTTCTGCCGCGCATCCACTGCTGACGCCTCCCGAGCTGCCGACGGCGCGTCGACCCGTGCCGACGCGTTCCGCGCAGCGAGTCTACGGGGCCCGCTCGTTTTCACTTCCGGCGTCGGCATCCGCTAAGGTAGTCGAGTTGCCCGGGCCTCGGCCCGGTCTGCCACGGGCTGTGGCGCAGCTTGGTAGCGCACTTGACTGGGGGTCAAGGGGTCGCAGGTTCAAATCCTGTCAGCCCGACGGAAAGCCCTGATGAGACCACTGGTCGTCGTCAGGGCTTCCGTCGTTTCCGGGCCTCGTCGTGATGCTGCGGGCCGCTCACCGGAGCGCTGCGGCGACCTCGGCGAAGGCCTCGCGACGTCGGGCGGAGCGCGCCTCCCGCTCGGCGGGATCCCGTGCCCAGAGCGCCTGTCGCGACGGGTGGAAGGTGCGGATCACCGTGAGGCCGCGCTCGCGCTCGATCGCCGGGTGCCGCCTGAGGAGGCGCCGCCAGCCGTGATCGGCGTCGCCGCCCTGCAGGAGGACCACCTCGACGTCGGGGGCGAGCGCGAGCAGATGCAGGACGGTCTCGACGCCGGCGTCGAGCTGCTCGGCGTTCGGCGCCTGGTTGATGTACCAGGGGTAGGCGTTCCACGGCAGCAGGTCGACGGGGGCGAGCCCCACCTCGTCCATCAGCCCGGCCATGAGCTCGGCCGTCGGGTCGTCGTTCTCGGTGCAGAGGAAGCCGCTTCCGATGCCGTCCTGAGTGGCGGGGCCGGGATCGCGGAGGACGCTGAGGACGCGCGCCTCCACTCCGCCGTGCAGGGGCGCGACGTAGGGCAGCCAGCCGCGTCCGTAGGGGTTTCGCAGCTCGTCGACCCAGCGGTTCACGGGAGCCACGTGCGGTGCGTAGCGCTGCTCCCACTGGGCGCGGCGGAAGGAGAGGTCGGCCATGGAGCGGGGCATGTCCGCACTCTAGAGGGTGACCGGGGCGGCGCGGCATCCTTCCTGGTCGTCGGCCGTGCCGGCGGCGTCCGGACTGAGAGGCCGGAGCGGCATGCACGGCGTCTCCCCGACCGCCCGCAAGGGCGGCGGCAGGCCGGCTCCCTAGCGTCGGTGGACGTGACCCACTCCGCTCCGCTCGCCCGCTGGTGGCGCGAACCCTGGTGGGCGCGGCTCACCCTCCTCGCGATCCTGTGCGGTTCGACGGCCCTCACCGGCTGGAATCTCGCCCGGGGCGGAGACGCCGTCTTCTACGAGGCGGCGGCACGGTCGATGTCGGAGTCGTGGCACGCGCTGGCGTTCGGAGCCTTCGATCCCGCCGCCACGGTGACGCTGGACAAGCTGGCGGGGTTCGCGGTGCCGCAGGCGCTGAGCATCCGGCTGTTCGGGATGTCGACGTCGTCGATCGCGCTGCCGCAGCTGATCGAGGGGCTGATCACGGTCGCGGCGTGCTCGGTCGTCGGGCTCCGGTGGGGCGGCCGGGGGCTCGGGCTGGTCGCGGCGGCAGCGGCGGCGAGCACGCCGATCCTCGTGTCGATGTTCGGGCACCCGATGGAGGACGGGCTGCTCACGGCGGCACTCGCCGTGGCGCTGGTGTGGTGGCAGCGCGCGGTGCTGACGGAGCGGTGGTGGCCGCTGCTGATGACCGGGCTGTCCATCGGGATCGGCTTCCAGGCGAAGATGATGCAGGCCTGGTTCGTCCTGCCGGCGCTGGTGGTGGCGACTCTCGTCGGGGTGCGCGGGTGGCGCCGAGCGCTCGCCTGTGCGGGCGGGCTCCTGGCCGTCGCGGTGGGCGCCTCGGTGGCGTGGATGGTCGCGATGCAGGCGGTGCCGGCAGGGGACCGGCCCTACATCGACGGGTCGACGGGGAACGACGTCTTCGCGATGGTGTTCGGGTTCAACGGGCTCGACCGGCTGATCCCGGGAGCGGTGCCCGGCGCCGTCGTCGCTTCCGCCCACGTGGCGACGATGGGCGGAGCAGCGGGGTCTTCGCCGGCCAAGCTGCTGCTGGCGCAGTACGCGACGCAGGTCGGCTGGCTGTATCCCGCGGCGCTCGCCGGGCTGGTGCTCGGCGCCGTGCGCTGGTGGCCGCGGCGGGGGAGGCGGGGAGGTGCCCGCGGTGCCTTCGCCCTCCTGGTCTGCCTCGCGGTGTGGCTGGTGACAGCGGCGGGCGTGCTCTCGGTGGCGACGGTGCCGCACATGGCGTACGTCGCGGCGATCGGCGTGCAGCTGGCGCTCCTCGCCGCGCTGGGCTGGGCGGAGGGGGTGCGGCTGCTCGCGTCGCCCCGGGTCGGCGCGCGGCTGGTGCTGCCGCTCCTCCTGGTCGGGCAGACGGCGTGGAGCGCGGCGCTCGCCGTGGGCGGGCAGCTGCCGTCGGTGCTGGGCCTGCCGCTCGCGGCGCTCGCCGGAGCAGGGCTCGTCGTGGTCGCGGTGGCGGCCCGGTGGAGTAGGGGCGGTGCGGCGGCGAGCAGAGGCGCGGCCCGGCATCGTTCGATCGCGCTCGCAGCGGCCGTCGTGATCCTGGCAGGGCCGATCGCGTTCAGCCTCCAGGTGCTCGACGCGTCCCTCGACGGGTCGGGCGGGGACGCGCTCGTCGGCCTGCGCTTCCCGCAGAGGGCCGAGACCTCGGCTCCGTTCGCGGTCTCGTCGCCGGACGCGGTCGGCGGGCACGACTCGATGACCGCCGACGAGACCGCACTGGTCGCCGCTGCTCGTGCCGCCGGCGGCGGGGTGGACGGAGCGCCCCTGTTCCTCACCGACTCCTGGGCGATCTCGGCGCCGATCATCACGGCGACCGGCGCGAGCGTGCTCACCGACGGCGGCTACTCCGGCCAGGCGCGGGTCTTCACCGAGCAGGACGTCGCCGGGATGATCGCGGCAGGACGCACGCCTCTGCTGGTGCTGAAGAACTCGGCGCCACCGACCGAGTCGGTGCGGAAGGCCGTGGTGGCGGACGGATGCACACAGCTGCAGGAGTGGGGGCCGGCGGCGACGGAGTCGGGAGAGCACGCCTCCGCGGTCACCGGGTTCTCGTTGTGGCGGTGCGTGGCGATGCCGCACGGCTCGGCGGGCGGGGTGTCGGGTGCCGGCCAGTGACGCCGTAGGGCAGTTCTCGCCTGGACGAGATCGGCTCCCGCCGGAACGATCGCCCTCGTCCTTGCGCTCGACGGGTCAGGCCAGGCCGAGGAGGTCGAGCGTCCAGGCGTGAGCGAGGACGTTCTCCTGGTGGGACTCCTCGGGCGTCAGTCCGCTGAGGTGACCGCCCGAGGTCGCACGGAGGACGACGTGCGCGGGATCGTCGCGCTCAGCCACTGCCCGGTAGGCGCTTGCGAATTCCGCGATCGCCGACGCGTCGACTCGGGCATCGCGGAGACCGGCTCGAATCCACGCGCGCGGAAGCGGTCGGCTCCGCCCCACCATTGTGGCGATCGTCGCGAGTGGAGAGAGCCCGCTCGCGAGGATCCAGTCAGGGTCACCGAACTCCTCACGGTCGGACGCCGCCGCGGCTGCGGAGCGATCATCGAGCGCGCCGACGGGATCGAGGAAGGGATGCACGAGGTGGAGGCCACGGAGTTCTGCGGGGCGACGGAGGCAGACCGTCGCAGCGACCAGCGCGCCCGCGCTCGCCGCGGTGAGAAGGAGCCGGTGCGAGTCGATCCCTGGAAGCTCACGAAGCAACGCCAGGCAGGCGAGGAGGTCCTCGATCGGGCGCTCGCGGCCGAGGCCGGTCGCCTGCCGATGCCACTCCGGGCCGTTCTCTCCGCCCCCGCGGACATGGCAGTAGGCGATCGCGGCTCCGCGCGCGAGGAGGTCGTCCGTGAAGGGATCGAACGGCCCCTCGAGGCTGATGCCGTAGGCGCCGTAGACCTGGACGACGACGGGACAGCTGTCGGCGCCGTCAGGAGTCATCAGGGTGAGCGGGACGAGGGTGCCGTCCCGGCTCGGCGCAGTGAGTGACGTGACCTTCATCCGTTCTGTGACCTCGGTGGCGAGTGCCTTACCCGGTACAGGGGTGACGCAGTGGGCGCGGTGAGCAGGGGAGGAGACGAGCATGATCGGGTGGCGGGTGATCGGATCGACGGCGGGAACAAGGGTCCCGGCCGCCGGCGCGAGCCAGAGCGCGTCTGCCCCGCCGCCGGGCAGCCACACCGCTCTCCTGCCGGACGACCGACCGAGTACGAAGAGCTCACCCTGGGCCTCCTGCAGGTGCTCCGCCTGAAGGGCCTTCGGAACGGGAACCTCGAGAGGACGCGTCGAGCCGGTCATCCGGACGACTCCGTGCCGTCGATACAGGACCGCGAGGCCGCCCCTGCAGGCGGAGACATCCGCGTTCTCCGTGCCGAGGTCGAGGCGACGGCACGTCGGGGGACTGCTCTCCTCTCCGGTCAGCACCCAGTACCGGGAGTCGCGCGCCCCTCTCGATGCGAGTACGGCGATCGCCCCGGCGACGCTGCGCAGATCGAGCCTCCGAGCCTGATCGGGCTCTTCGAGCAGCACGTGGGGAGTCGTCAGGCTGCGATGCCACCAGACCGCCTGCCAGGGCCGACCCGCGTCGTTCCGCCTTATCCAGAGGAATCCGTCCGAGAACGATCGGATGCGCGGGGAGACGGGGCGCTCGTCCTGAACGATCTCGACGGCTCCGCTCCTGGTCGCGACGGCGACGCGGATGCGGTGATGCTCATCACCGTCCTGATCGCTCACAAGTGCGAAAGCGGCGGCGCCCGGCGAGAGCACCAGAGACTCCTGCGGTGCGATGACGAGGGTGTGCTGCACGGGGCGCCCGTCGGGATCCCGGAGGAGCACCTGCCGGGGGCCTGTCGGCTCCGCGGCTGCGCTCGACGGCTGCAGAGCTGCGAGATGTCGCAGCCGTCCGGCGATCGCAGAAACCCGAGGCGGCAGTGCGTCGCGACCCGTGATCACGTCAGACACCCTGCTCACGCAACCTCGGTCCAGGGGGACGGCGAAGCCGAGCCTGCGCGGGAATCAGGAGGATCAGCGAGAGCACGATCCACGAGCCGATGAGGCCGAGAACGACGCTCGGGACCGGCCAGATCACTACCCCTTCGCCCAGTGCAACGCGACTGACGAGCCAGCAGACCGCGCCGGTGGCGGCGACGGGTGCGGCAGCTGCTGTGGAAGCGGCGAGGGACATCGCGAGGCTCTCGGAGACGACGAGCCCGATGATCTGTCGGCGCTGCAGGCCCGCTGCCTGGAGCAGGGCGATCTCGCGCTCGCGGTTCTGCGCAGAGAGAGCGACGACAGTGGCGCTGGTGGCGAGCATCGACACGGCTACGACTGCGACGATCGTCAGAACATCGGTGAGATCGGCGCGGGTCCCGGGCCGGACCGCCGTCGTCATGGCGACGACGGACTCCACCGCGCACAGGAGCACGGCGATCGCCCCCAGCCCTGCCGTGAGCGGCGCGATCGTGGCGGTGCTGACCTGCACCCGGGCTGCTGCCGCGCGGATTCCGAGAGCCGCGACGACGAGACCCGATCGGGCGGAGAGCGCGTGCAGAGCCCGGAAGACGAGCGCGATCACCTCCGGGCAGAGGAGGTAGACGGCCACGAGGACGCTGCCTCCTACGTCGACGGCCAGGTTGAACATCGGCGCCGGTCCGGTCGCTCCGAGTTCTCGAGCAGAGGCGGATGCCGTGACAAGGCCGGAGGCGATGAGGAGGAGGGCGATGCCGCAGCCGATCCGCACCGCGCGCATCGCCGTACCCGGTCGACCGCTCCCGACTTCACGCAGCGCGGCGCTCGGCGGCGTGCGGGCGGCGCGGCGCGCGGGCAGGACTCCGCCCGCCAGAGCGGTGAGCGTGCCGAGCGCCAGCGTGACCACCGGAGCCCAGGGCGCGAGCGAGAAGCTCGGAAGATCGACCTCGGACGAGACGGCACCGTTGAATGCGGGAACCGCCCAGAACGCCAGCAGTGTCGAGAGGAGCGCTCCGATGCCGGCGCCGAGGAGACTCACGATGCCGAGCACGAGGAGAGTGACGACGAACACCTGGGCTCGGGAGGCGCCCAGCAGGAGCCAGAGCGCGTGCGTGCGTCCTGTGGCCAGAACGCTCGCTCGGCCGACGATCGTCAGGGCGACCCAGCCGACGAGCGCCACGACAGTGTAGATCGTGATCGAGAGGATCCGGAACTCCCCGAGCGCGACGCCGGCCTCCGTGACAGCGGCGGTGAATGCGGGGTCGCCGGTCCAGGCGAACTGCTGAACGCACAACCCGATCAGCGTCGCCATCAGGGCGACCACAGCGATCGCGGGAGACCATCGGCGCCACTCGTCGGCGAACAGGCGTACGACGTAACGGGACACGAGTCAGGCCCCGGCCTCTTCGAGGATGCTCAGCAGCTCATGGCTGGTGCAGCGTCCGGTCGTCCGCACGGTCCGACCATCGTGCATCACCACGACCGTGTCCGCGAGGGCTGCGGCGTCGAGATCGTGCGTGACCATCACGATCATCTGGCCCTCGTCCGCCATCGTCCGCAGAGTCGACAGGACGACCCGCGAGCTCTGCGAGTCGAGGGCGCCGGTCGGCTCGTCGGCGAAGACGATGCCGGGCCGCCGTGCAAGGGCGCGGCAGAGAGCGGTCCTCTGCTGCTCACCTCCCGAGAGCGTTCGCGCCGGCGCACGGCGCCGGTCGCGCAGGCCGAACGATTCCACGAGTCCACCGATCAGGTCGTGCGGCACGGGTGATCGGTCGAGCCTGAAGGGGAGCGCGATGTTCTCCTCGACATCGAGGAAGGGCACGAGGTTGTACTGCTGGAACACGAACCCGATCTGGGCGCGGAGCATGCGAGCGCGATCGGCCGCTGACAGCCTGTTCACGTCCCGGCCGTTGACCTCGACGACGCCGGACGTCGGCCGGTCCAGTCCGCTGAGGCACATCAGGAGAGAGGACTTGCCGGAGCCGGAGCGGCCGACGACAGCGGTGAGCCCGCCCCCTTCCAGATCGATGTCGCAGCCCCGCAGGACGGTCGTCCGCTGCCGGCCTACGGTGATGACCTGCTCGACGGCTCGAGCCTGGAGGGTGGGGATCATGAGCGTTTCTCCTCGACGAAGGTGGGGACGTCTTACTCGTGAGACGCCCGCGATCAACGTCATGCTGGATCGCGGGCGCCCGGTAGCGACTATCAGCAGTTGCCCCACGTGATCGAGCTGGGCCAGCCCGGGCACGGCGAGATGACGCTGAAGGTGCTGACGCGCGCGGCGTCGTGCGCGTCGGCCTCACCTTCGAGGGTCTGGAAATCGAGGATCCGGTTCATGTGATCACCTTCTCTCCTCGTCTCGGGCCGACTCGGTCAGAGTCCGAACGGCAGGGCGGAGCGTCCGGTCTCGAGCTCGTCGAGCGCTGCGAGCACTCCGAGCGAGCCGGTCAGGTAGTCCGACGAGAGTCGGAGGTTCTGGTTGCCGCGGAAGAAGACGCCGGTGTCGTCGAGCACGGCGTGCAGGCGCAGCGACCGGACGTGCGAGCGGAGGACCTCCTCGAGTTCCGCGCTCGGGCGGTGCAGTACGCGGCGGCGGAGGTAGACGAGGAATCCGGACAGACCGTGGGCGAGTGAGGCCTGCGCGCACTGCTGGTAGGACGCGGCGGCGTCGATGGACGCGAGGGGATCGGCGAAGAGCTCCTCGCCCGTGACCCGCCGCAGCTCCAGGATCGCCAGGCCGGGCCCGGTCGAGCCGATCCCCAGGTAAGGAAGAGTCCTCCATCCCTCATCGAACTCGAGAGTGTTGTTCCGGGTGTTCGCACAGCGCGCCAGATCGGCGTCGACGGCTCGTATCGCGAGCGTGATGTACAAGTCGTCGCCAGTGGCTTCGTGGAGTCGGGCGAACAGGATCGCGGCCGCAGACCATCCGTGCAGGAGGCCGACGGAGGCTCCTCGGACGTCCTCATCGAGCAGCGTGGTGAGATGGTGGGCCGCCTCCGACGGGTCCCCTCCGTCTGCGAGCTCGGCGAGCCCTGCACCGGCCCACCCCGACCACAGCGTCGGACCTGAAGGGGCGGCCGAGGGCCTGCGGTCGAGGACCTCGAGTGTGCGCGCGAGTCCTGCCTGGCGAGCCGCGTAGCGAATTCCCTCGCGTCCGCAGAGACCACGCGACCGCACCTGGGCCACGCGAGCGGCGAGCCAGTGATCGGCGGCCTCGAGGTCGACATCTCCGGATCGTCCTAAGACAGCGACGACTCCAGCCGCGCCGTAGGGGAATCCGGCACGGTGGTCCGCGCTGTCGCGGGCGAGGACAGGGATGTCTCCGGGAACGACCGGCGAGTCGTCCGTCCACTGAAGCACCGATGCGACACCGCGGGCGATCTGGCCGCGCAGCTGGTCGTCCGAGAGGGCGGCGAGTCGACCGACGTCTTCGTCGATCGACCTCTGACCGGAGGCGGGGAGTACGTCGAGGGTGGAGGTCCTGATCGACCGCAGCACGGCGGGCGGAACCGCGAGATCGTCTGCGGCTGCTCGGAGGAGCTGCTCGATCTTCGCGACGTTGCCCTGGTCGGCGATCGTCGCTTGGGGGAAGAGGAGATCGAGTTCGAGGATGCCGAGCGACCACTCGTCCGCTTCCGTCCCCTTCAGGCCTTCCAGGGGCTCGTAGCCGGGCGCTCCCTGGCGACAACGCCACTCCGGATCCATTCGATGCGCGAACTCGAAGTCGAGGAAGCACGGGTGCGTGCCGTTCCGCATGATGACGTTCTTCGGGTGGATGTCGCCGAGCAGCCATCCTGCGCGGTGCACGGAGGCGAGAGCGGCGTCGAGGCGAGCGACGGTCGTGGTCAGCCAGGAGGTGTATGCAGGGTCAACGACGCGCCACGGTGCTGGTCGGAGCAGCGGAGTCCTCGTCATCCATTCGCGCTTCAGATCGTTCCCCTCGATGTGCTCCATGACCAGGTATCGGTGCTCCCAGGCCGTGAAGGATCCGTAGAAGACGGGTACGCAGTCCAGGCACTGCAGATCGACGAGCACCTCCTCCTCATGAGCCAGGCGAGTCACGGCGTCGACTCCGTCGGCGTCCAACCCGGCGTGCGGGCGCGCCTCCTTGAGGACCACGATCGTCCCGATCGGCACGAATTCGTCGGTCGTCGCTTCAGCGAGATAGACACCACCACCGTTCGAGAAGTGCAGCGCTGAGAGCATCGTGAAGCCGAAGGCGACCTCTTCCTCGTTCTCCGCCCCGACAGTGACGGACTCCGGTAGTGAAGCCCACGGGGGAGGTGTGAACGTCGGCCGCCGGACGTCCTCCACCTCGTTCCCGTCCGGGTCGAGCACCGTCGAGACGAAGCCGCTCTCCGTCTCGGACGGGACGAAGGCGCCGTAACGGAAGTGCACAGGCCCGGACTTCCACCGCCGGTCGGACAGTACGTACGGGCCTCTGAACCCGCGAAGACGGACGTCGAGGTCCTCCAGCGCTCGGGCGAACTCGTCGTCCGAACCGGGATACACGGTGATGAACTTCCCAGCTCCCGCTCGATCGGCGTACTTGCCGTTCTGCATCAGAAGGTGAGAGGTGGTCGAGAGATGCTTGAAAGGCAGTCGGGAGGCGAAGCAGTAGCGTGCAGCAGCGGCGAGGACCTTCTCCGCGTCATCGAGTGTCGACGAGAGGTGGAGCTTCCATCCCTGACGAGGGAGGAGGCAACCGTCCGGCATCCAGTTCCGCCACGGCCGCGACTCCCTCACCTGCCAGTCCTCCGGAGCGAAGGACGCGACGTCGAAGGCGTCGCCATCGATGTCGTCCCCCTCCTCGGCGACCGCGTAGAACGGGTTGCCCGGGCGGCAGTACCGGAGATATTCGAGGTCGAGCGGCATCGCTTCCCTTTCCTGTCCGACTTGTCTCGCGGTGCGGGATGCGGCTCCCGGCGCTAACTTCGAGGCTAGGAAGGTCCGCAGTCGACCACCTCCCGCCGAAGTCACGGATGAGGATGACCGGAGTCACGGTGAGGGCGTGACTGCGGTCACGGGTCGGCATCCCGGAGTCGGAGCTACAGTTGTCGACATGGGCTCAACTCCGGAGACGGCGGCGGAGATCTCCGCGCCGTCAGCGGCAGGACACGAGCGGGTCGCGGTCGCGCCGTCCCTGTCGAGCACCGTGGACAGGACCGTCATCGCACTTCAGGCGATCGCCCTGTGCTGCCTCGTCCTGGCAGGGATCCTGGGCGTCGTGGACTCCGCGCAGAGAGGCACGGGTGCAGCGGTCGCGGTCACATGGCTCGCGCTGGTGCCTGTGATCGCCGGGCTCTGGGCCGTCCGGCCCCGACTGATCCGAGCGGGACACGGGGTCGCCGTGACGACGGTGTCCATCGTCGCGGCGACGCCGGTCGTCGTCTTCGGCCGGCTCGATTTCACGATCCCGGTCCTCCTCCTCGTCGTGGCGTTCGCGGTGGTCGACGTCTCGCTCCGCGCAGGGGCGCACGCGATGATCTGGATCGCCTCCGTCGGACTGGCCCTCCATGTCGGGGGCGCCGTCGGCTCGGGGAGGGCGCTGCTCTCCGGAGTGCTCGACGGTCTGCTCAACGTGGTGCCCGTGGCCGTGCTGATGTGCTTCGGGATCGCCCTGGGACTCTCTCTTCGCGGCTTCGAGAGCGAGCGATCCGCCGACCAGCGTGTGATCAGGCGGTTGCATCGCGCCTCCGAGACGGAGAAGGAGCTGCTGCTGTCGGACGAGCGCGCCCGGAGCGCACGCGAGCTCCACGACGGCCTCGGGTACAAGCTGACCCTCGTCTCGATGAGTCTCGAGCTCGCTGATCGCCTGCGCTCCGCCGATGCCGAGCAGGCGTGGGCCGAGGTCCGCACCGCCCGATCCACGTCGAGCGAGGCTCTCGCGGACATGCGGATGTGGGTACGAGCGCTCAGTCCCTTCCGGGACGCGGGCGCCCGCGGCCTGGCTGCGCTGGAGTTGATCGCGGAGTCCTTCCGCGGCACGGGCGTGACCGTGGATGTGGTCGGCGACGAGGCGTCGGACCGTGTGCTCACCAGCGACGATGAGACCGCGCTCGTCGTCTACCGAGGCGTGCAGGAAGGGCTGACGAACGCTCTGCGGCACGGCGCTGCCCGCAGAGTCCGCATCGATATCGAGACGGACGACGTCCGGCTCGAGCTCTCGCTGCTCAGCGACATCGGCGCGGGAAGGAGCAACGGGATCAGCGACGGCGAGCCTGTGCTGGGGTTCGGGCTGCGCGGCCTCGACGATCGCGCGACGGCTCGCGGAGGTCGGTTGACGGCGCGGCGCATCGGCGACCGGTTCCTCCTGCGCCTCTCGATCCCTCTCGGAGGCGCCGACGGGGAACGGGAGAGCCGCGCCTCGTGACGGAGACGACACCGAGGCGAGTGCTGCTGGTGGAGGACCAGCAGATGATCCGCCGTGGGCTGGTCATGCTCCTCTCGACGGTCGAGGGTGTCGTGGTCTCGGCCCAGGCCGAGAACGGACAGGCTGCTCTGCACATTCTGCGCACGACGGAGGTGGACGTCGTCGTCACCGACGCGCGGATGCCGGTCATGGGCGGCGTGGAGCTCGCCGCCGAGTGTGCGCAGCTCCATCCGCGTCTGCCCGTCCTCCTTCTGACGACCTTCGACGACGACGCGCTCGTGCAGGCGGCCCTCTCGGCCGGCGCTTCCGGATTCCTCCTGAAGGACACCTCGGTGGAGGGTCTCGTCGTGGCCCTCGACGCGGTGATCGCCGGCGGGATGGTGATCGATCCGCGCGTCGCCCGGCCGGCCGTCCAGCCAGGTCGCACCGGCGAGAGCCCGCTGACGCTGCTCACGCGGAGCGAGCGGGTGGTCGCCGAGCTGGTGGCCGAAGGGCGGACCAACAGGGAGATCGCGGCCGCCCTCGTGCTCGCCGAGGGCACCGTGAAGAACCACGTCTCGGCGCTGCTGCGCAAGCTCGGCCTCCGCGACCGCACCGCCCTCGCGCTCACGCTCTACAAAGGCTTCCGCCCCGACGGCGCCTGAAGGCGCTGGTCGGATTGCGGCCCAGGCGCGGCCGTCCTCGGGCGCCCGGCCCGCCGCCTATCCTTGAGGGCGATGTCGAACTCCCGCGCCGAGGCCGCCTACCTGCGCTCCCTCGGCGCCTTCCGGACGCCGACCCTCGATCTCCTCCACGGCCGCTACGCGCCGTTCGTCGTCGCCGCTCTGTCGCTCGTGTTCACGGTCGACCGGCAGGCCGTGGCGGTCGCCGACGCGCACGCCGAGGTGGGGGAGCTGCTCGAAGAGCTCCGCTCGGCCGGGTACGACGAGGGCGAGCGCGCTCTGCCGAGCGGCACGGCGCGCGAGGTGTGCCGCTACTGGGTCCGCGTCGGCTGGCTCGTGCCGCAGATCGAGGGCGAGGCCGAGGTCTACCGGCTGAGCGCCCACGCCGTGAGCGCCCTCGAGATCACCGGGCGCACCGGAGGCGGACGCACGCGCGTCTCGAACTCGCGGGTGCGCACTCTGCTGGAGGCGGTCGAGCGGCTGGCCGCGGACGTCGAGCCCGACCCGGAGGCCCGGCTCTCGCGGCTCCGCGAGGAGCGGGCGCGCCTGGACGTCGAGATCGCCGCCCTCGAGGAGGGCGCCGGTCTCGAGCCGGCCGACGACGAGCAGCTCCTGGAGGAGGCCGAGAACGTGGTGCACCTCGCCCGCGAGCTGCCGGCCGACTTCGCGCGGGTGGCGGAGTCGATCAAGGCGATGCAGCGCGACGTGGTCGCGGATCTGCGCCGCGACGTCCGCCCGACCGGCGAGGTGCTGCGGGAGTACCTCGAGCGCGGGCAGCACGTGATGCAGGCGACCAGCGAGGGCCGTGCGTTCGCCGGAGCCCTCCGCCTCCTGGGCGACCCCGAGCGGATCGACGCGCTCGCCGACCAGCTCCACACGGTGCTCGTGCAGCCGTTCTCCCGCCTGATGGACCCGGCCCAGCGCGGGGAGCTGGCCGCGATCGTCCGCCGGGTGGAGCTGGGCGTGCAGGAGGTCCTGACCGCGCAGCGTCGCGCGTCCCACGTCATCACGGGCCAGGTCCGCACCCACGATCCCGCTCGCGACCGCCAGGTGGACGAGCTGCTGCGCAACGTGATGGCGGGGCTCCAGGAGTGGACGGGCGGGATCTCGCCGGACGCGCCGGTCGCGCCGCTGCGGCACCTGCCCGTCGCCGGGATCGGCCACCTGCGCCAGACCCTGGGAGACGTGCGTCCGGCCGGCGGGCCGGCGCCCCTGGCCGGAGACGACGGCGACGCCGAGTTCGTCGGCGACGACAGCCGGGCCTGGGGCGGTCCCCGCTACGCGGAGCTGGAGGCCTACGTGGCGGAGCTCGGCGACGAGTTCGATCTGGCGGACGCGTTCAGCGCGGCTCCGGAGGACACTCGACGGCCCGTCGACCTGCTCGGGCTGCTCGAGATCGCGCACCGGACGGGCCTCGTCGACCGCGAGGGCTACTCCGTCGTGAGCACGCGCCGACCCGACGGGACCGTGCGCCGCTTCGCCTTCGGATCCGTGACCGCCCGCACTGAGGAGGAGACCGACGATGAGTGACACCCTGGCGACCGACGGGCCCGCCGCCGATCCGTTCATCGCGCCCGTGTCGATGGAGGAGGACCCCGACGAGCTCTTCCCCGGCGACCGCGGCGTCCTCGACACCGAGGTGCGCCGGGTGCTCGTGCACGTGCTGCAGCGCCGCTTCCTCCTCGCCGACCGCCACCGCGAGCAGTGGGCCGTGCTCCAGGAGCACCGGCAGCTGATCGAGTCGCGGCTGAACGACCTGTTCGTGCGGCTCGTCGTCGACCACGAGCGCGGGGTCGCCTACAAGCAGCAGGTGCGCTCCGACGAGGTCGAGATGCCGGTGCTGCTGCGCGACCTCCCCTACACCCGCGCCGAGACGCTGGTGCTGGTGCACCTGCGCACGGTCCATCAGCGGGAGTCGGCGGCCGGCGAGGCGTCGGCGCGCGTGGACGTCGAGGAGGTCGAGCAGACGGTGCTCAGCTACTTCGCCGACGCCGAGCGCGACACCGCCCGCCGGCAGCGCATGGTCCGCAAGGCGCTGGAGCGGCTCGGCCGCGACGGCATCGTCGACGAGGAGTCCGCAGGGCGGTACCGGATCAGCCCGATCGTGGAGATCGTGCTGAGCGCGCCGAAGCTGCGGGAGCTGAGCGACTGGCTGCGCGGGCGGGCGGGCGAGGCCGCTTCCTCGGTGGTCGCAGACGCGGCGCCCGCCGAGGAGCCCGGCTCGGACGACCCGGAGCAGGCGGACGACGACGCGCGCGAGGACGACGGCCTCGACGAGGACGCGGACCCGCCCACGGACGGCGTCCTGCCCGGGACCGATGTCGCGGACGACGAGCCGGCCGACGACGAGCCGCTGGACGACGAGCCGACCGACGACGACACCCCCGACCCGGAGGACGACCCCCGATGACGATGCTCGACACCCTCTTCGGCCTGATCCCCGCCGCCTCCCGCGGTCAGCAGTGGCTCGCCGAGGACCTGCAGCTGGTCAACTGGGGCGGCTACGACGGCGCGCACCGGGTCCGCTTCTCGCCGGGGGCCACACTGCTCTGCGGCGGCTCCGGCTCCGGCAAGTCCACGCTGATGGACGCCTACATCGCCCTGATGATGCCGCACACCACGCCGTTCAACGGCGCCTCGAACGGCGGAGTGACGGGCCGTCCGCGCGGCGAGGACCAGCGCAACATCCTCTCCTACGCGCGCGGCAAGCTCGACGAGTCGCGCACGGACGAGGGCACGACCATGCGCGTCCTGCGCGGCGACGGAGTCGACACCTGGACCGCCGTCGCGATGACCTGGGTCGACCACGACGGCTCGCGCTTCAGCGCGGTCCGCGCCTGGTACGTCCCGGCCGGCTCCCGGGTGCTCGAGGAGACCGTGCGGATCCGCGCGAGCGCCGAGGGCCCGGTCGACCTCGCCGCGCTCGACCGGGCGGCGGCGCACCGCTTCTCCGACGCGTCGCTGCGCGCGGCGGGCCTGGATCCGCTCGGCACCGACCGCGAGTTCTCGGCGCGTCTGCACGCGGTGCTCGGCATCGGAGCGGCGGGAGCCGGATCGAAGGCGATGAGCCTGCTCGCCCGCATCCAGGCCGGTCAGCAGATCACGACCGTCGACGACCTCTACAAGCGGCTCGTGCTCGAGGAGCCCGAGACCCTGGCCTCCGCCGACGCGATCGTCGCCCACTTCGACGAGCTCGAGAGCACCCGGCAGCGGATGCTCACCGCGCGCCAGCAGGTCGCGGCACTCGAGCCGTTGCGGGGCCTGCGTCTGCGCATCGCCGCGTCCGCGGAGCGCGTGCGCCTCATCGACGCGCTCGGGGAGTTCGACGCCCCGGTGTCGCCGGCGGCCCTGTGGCGCGCTGAGCAGCGCCTCGGCCTGCTTCGCGACGTCGAGGCCGAGCTGCGCGAGCGCACCCGCGCCGTCGACGCCGTGCTCCGCGAGAAGCGGGCCCTCGCCGAGGCGGCGGAGTCGGAGCGGGACGGGCTCGCCGAGGTGCTGCGGGCCTCCGGCGGCGACCGCCTCGAGACGGCCCAGCGCGAGCTTCGCGAGGTGGAGCGGCGGCTGGGAGCGGCGCGCGAGAACCGCGCGCGGCTCGAGGACGACCTGCGCGCTCTCGGCGAGCCGGAGACCACCCGCGAGCGGTTCGAGGCGGTGCTCGCCCGGGCGGCGAGCGCGCCCGACGCCAAGCGCAGCACCCGTGCGGCCTGGTCGGACGCGGTCGCCGAGCGGAAGGCCGCGGCGCGCGAGCTCGCCGAGCTCGAGGCGGAGCAGCGCTCGGCCTCGGACCGTCGGGACAGCATCCCCCGGCCTCTGCACGAGGCGCGGGAGCGGATCGCGGAGGCAGCCGGCCTCACCGCCGACGACCTGCCCTTCGTCGGCGAGCTGGTCGAGGTGCGTGCCGAGTTCGAGCCCTGGCGCGAGGCGTTCACGCTCGCCCTCGGCGGCTTCGCGACGACGCTCATGATCGACTCCGCCCACCTCGACCGCTTCCGCCGCGCCATCGACTCCCTCCGGCTCCCGGTCCGGCTCCGCTACGAGGGCGTGGAGACCGGGCTCGAGGAGGTGCGGGGCCTCGACCCGCAGACGCTCCCCGGGCGCCTCGACTACCGCGCCACCGCCTTCACCGGCTGGCTGCAGGACCGGCTCGAGGACCGCTTCGGCTACGTGTGCGTCGACAGCGCTGCGGAGCTCGGACGCCACCGGCTCGCCCTGACCCTCGCCGGTCAGCTCTCGCAGGGGCAGCGCGGTGCGCACGGCGGCCACGGCGCCGCGAACGTCCTCGGCTTCTCCAACACCGGTCGTCTCCGCGAGCTGAACGCCCTGGTCGAGGCGGCCCGGGCCCGCAGCGCGGCGGCCGTCTCGGCGGCGTCGGCGGCGGAGGAGGCCCTCGATGCGCTCGACGACCGGATGACGCGCCACGCCCGCCTCGCGCTGGTGAGCTGGGAGACGGTCGACGTCGAGTCGCTGCTCGCCGAGCAGGAGCGCTGGGAGGCGGTCGGCGCCGAGGCGGCGGAGGCGAACCCCGAGCTCGCAGGCCTGCAGGAGCAGATCGACGGGCTGCGCGGCCGCCTCGAGCGCCTCCGCCAGGAGATCGCGCGCGCCGGTGTGGAACGCGAGCGGATCGAGGCGGAGTGGGCCGTCGTGGTCGACGACGTCGACGCGAGCCAGGCGGTTCTCGATGCGGCGGAGCGCGCAGGACGCGAGCTCGACGACGACCAGCGCGCCTTCCTGGACGCCCGGTTCACGCTGACCGAGGCCGCGGCGTCCGGCAGCGCCTCGGACGTCCTGGTCCGCTTCGACGCAGCACTCGCCACGGCGGCGCAGCGACTGGCGGAGGACCGCCGCTCCGCGGCCGAGGCGCACGAGCAGCAGCGCGAGAGCGCCGGCCGGATCATGGCCGGCTTCCTCGACCGCTGGCCGAATCCCAACCTGCTCGCGGACCCCGAGGCGTCCGCGGGCGACTTCGAGCGGCTGCTCGACGCCCTCGAGACCAGCGGCCTGCACCGGCTCGAGACCGAGTGGCGCGACAGCCTGCTCACGCTCTCCGGCAACGACCTCACGAGCTTCGACTCCACGCTCGGCCGCTCGCTGCGCGAGATCCGCGAGCGGATCGAGCCGATCAACGTGATCATGCAGGATCTGCCGTTCTACGACGACGGCCACCGCCTGCAGATCACGACGCGCGAGAACCAGTCGGAGGTGCGCCGTCGCTTCCGCCGCGAGCTCCGCGAGGTGCGCGCGCAGATCCAGGCCGTGTCCGCGGAGGAGGAGCGCGAGCAGGTCTACCGGCGGATGTCCCGGCTCATCCAGCGGCTGCGGCGCACCGCGCCCGACTTCGGCGACCTCGTCGACGTCCGCAACCACGTCCGGGTCAGCGCCGAGCGCGTGGACGCCGTCACCCGAGCGCACGTGGCGCTGTACGACCACATCGGCGAGAAGTCCGGCGGGGAGTCGCAGGAGCTGATCGCCTTCATCGTCGGAGCGGCGCTGCGCTATCAGCTCGGCGACGCGGGAGCAGACCGCCCCCGGTACGCGCCGGTCTTCATGGACGAGGCGCTGATCAAGGCCGACGCCCACTTCACCAAGCGGGCGATCGGTGCGTGGCGCGGTCTCGGCTTCCAGCTCGTGATCGGCGCCCCGAACGACAAGTACAGCGCGATCGAGCCGCACGTCGAGGTGGAGTACGACATCCTCAAGGACACGCGCGGACGCTCCTGGGCCAGGCCGAAGGTGGGCCTGGCCCCCTAGGGCTGCGTGCCGATCTTCGCGTGGCTGCGCGAGTAGGCGAAGTAGATCGCGAAGCCCACGGCCAGCCAGATCAGGAAGCGCAGCCAGGTCTCGATCGAGAGGTTGAGCATCAGGTAGGTGCAGATCAGGGCGGAGAGGAGCGGGAGCCACGGGTTCAGCGGGACCCGGAAGCCGCGCTTCAGGTCGGGCCGCTTGCGGCGCAGCACCACGACGCCGACCGAGACCAGCACGAACGCCGAGAGCGTGCCGATGTTGACCATCTCCTCGAGCACGCCGATCGGAGTGAGCCCGGCGAGCAGCGCGACGACGATGGTCACGACCACGGAGGTGAACCACGGCGTGCGCAGGCGCGGGTGGACGGTGGCCAGGCGCCGGGGGAGGAGTCCGTCGCGCGCCATCGCGAAGATGATGCGCGTCGCTCCGATCAGCAGCGTCAGCACGACGGTGGTCAGACCGGCGACGGCGCCGGCCGAGATGACCGTCGCCATCCAGGTCTGCCCGTGGTAGGCGAACGCGTTGGCGAGCGCGGCCGACGGGTCGAGCTCGCGGTAGGGGACCATGCCGGTCACGACGAGGGCGACGGCGCAGTACAGGACCGTGCAGATGATCAGCGAGGCGATGATGCCGATGGGCAGGTCGCGCTGGGGGCGGCGGGTCTCCTCCGCGGTCGTCGCGACGACGTCGAACCCGATGTAGGCGAAGAACACCAGGGAGGCGCCAGCGATGATGCCGCCGACCCCGAACGTGGCCGGCTCGATGCCCGAGAGGAACTGGAGCAGCGGCTGGGTCAGACCGGACGCGGACGGCGAGGGCTCGGCGGCGGGGACGAACGGGGTGTAGTTGGCGGTGTTCACGAACTGCAGGCCCGCGATGATGACGAACAGGACGATGAACAGCTTGATCGCGACGAGCACCAGGTTGACGCGCAGCGATTCCTTGATCCCGAAGGTCATCAGCGCGCCGAGCACGAGGACGAGCAGGATCGCCGGCACGTCGACCACGCCGCCGTAGGTGAGCGCCGGCGGGAGAGTCACTCCCAGCTGCTGCAGCAGCGACCCGAGGTACGCGCTCCACCCCTGCGCGACCACGCTCGCTCCGAGGAACAGCTCGAGGATCAGGTCCCAGCCGATGATCCAGGCGAAGAGCTCGCCGAGGGAGGCGTAGGAGAAGGTGTAGGCGGAGCCCGACACCGGGACCGTGGAGGCGAACTCGGCGTAGCACATGGCCGCGAGGGCGCAGGCGAAGGCGGCGACGACGAAGCTCAGGACGATCGCCGGTCCGGCGATGTCATGGGCGGCGCGGCCGGTGAGGGTGAAGATGCCGGCGCCGATGACGACTCCGACGCCGAAGACCGTGAGATCGAGCGCGGTCAGCGACTTCTTGAGCTTGTACTCGGGCTCATCGGTGTCGGCGATCGACTGCTCGACGGACTTGGTGCGGAGGAGGCTCACGGTGGTTCTCTCTGTGGGCTGCGGGGTGGAGGCGCGAGGGCCACTGGGGAGGATAGCGGGGCGGGCGCCTCTGCCGCGCCGGGCGTCGCGCGAGTACGCTTCCCGGCCATGAGCAGGATCTTCTCCGTGGCGTTCGCCGACGTGCACCCCCTCTACGTGGCGAAGGCGGAGCGCAAGGGCCGGACGAGGGAGGAGGTCGACGAGGCGGTCCGCTGGCTCACCGGCTTCTCGGACGAGGAGCTGGCCCGGCACCTCGAGAGCAGGACGACCTTCGAGGAGTTCTTCGCGGCGGCGCGCCTGCCTCCGCAGGCCTCGGCGATCACGGGGGTGATCTGCGGCGTGCGGGTCGAGACGATCGAGGATCCGCTGATGCAGCGCATCCGGTACCTCGACAAGCTGATCGACGAGATCGCGAAGGGACGGCCGATGGCGAAGGTGCTGCGGGCTCCCGCGGCCGGCTGAGCCGCCGGCCCCGGGCGCTCCTCCACAGGCGCCGATCCGCTCCGGTTCTCCCCGGTCCGGGCCGGCGGGATCTCGCGCCGCCGGCGACGCGAGCAGGGTGTCGGACATGACATTCACACAGCGAACCCCTGCTCCTCCGTCCCGCCGCCGCGATCCCGAAGTCCTGCGGGCGAGCGCGATCCAGGACCTCCTGGCGGCCGTCCCCTCCATCATCGGCATCCGTCCGGAGGAGTCCGTCGTGGTGGTGCCGTTCCTCGGCACGCGCGCCGGAGGCGGCTTCCGGATCCCGCTCCCGGAGACGCTGCGCGGGATGGAGGCGGAGGCGCTGGCGGGCGGCTGCGCGGCCATGATGGAGACGATGCCGCGGGCCACCGGTGTGCTGGTGGTGGTCTGCACCCGTGCGGGCTACGCCGAGGAGCGGGGGATCCCGCATCTCGACCTCGGCCACGCGGTGCTCCGGCGCCTGGAGCGCACGCGCCTGGACATCATCGCCGTGGCCTGCATCGCCGCCGACGGATGGGGGCGCTACACGGACGCCGAGGAGTGCCGCAGGCCACGTCCGCTCCTCGAGATCGAGCGGAGCGAGACCGGCGTCCTCGCCCGAGCGGTGGCCGACGAGCCACTGGACATCGACGCGCTCTCCGTGCTGCCGCCGGTCCTCGAGGAGGATCGCGCGCTCGTCGCGGAGGTGCTCCGCCGGCCGCCCCTGGTCGGCGACACGGAACGGCTCGTCGAGCGCTGGCTCAGCGGACCGCGGGACGTCCGCCGCGAAGGACTGATCGTGCGGACCCTGCAGTCGCCGCCCCTCCGCGACCGGGTGACCGTGCAGATCGCGCGGAGCCCGCAGGCAGGAGTGGGAGTGCCGCCCGGCGCGGTGGGCGACGCCCGCGCCGGAACGGACGACGACCACGACCTCGAGCTGTCGGCCCTGCTGCTCGGCAGCGGGCGTGCTCCGGAGCGCGGCCGTCTGGCGCGGGCGACCGGGCTCCTCGCCCGCGCCGCCGCGCTGGCGCCGGAGGAGGCGCGCTCCTCCGTGCTCACCGTTCTCGCGTGGTGCTGGTGGGCGAGGGGAGTCTCGAGCCTCGCGGGGCTCCACCTCGACGAGGCGCTGCGGCTCGACCCCGACGACTCGATGGCCCGGCTCTACGCCTCGCTGTTCGCGGCCCGCCCCCTGCCGGACTGGGTGCTCGCGGCCGCTGCCGAGGCCCTCGATGCCGCGAGCGCCTGAGGTCGGGCGCGGGCCGGTGCGCTCGCCCGGAGACGGATGCTCTTGCGCGGGGGAGGGGACGGCCCTAATGTGCAACCACATGGTTGTACGAATGGACGCCGACATCGACCTGCTCTTCCGGGCGCTGGCCGACAGCACCCGCCGCGACATCGTCGCCCGGGTGCTGGTCGGCGAGCAGTCCGTCTCCGCACTCGCGGCGCGCTACGAGATGTCGTTCGCGGCGGTGCAGAAGCACGTGGCCGTCCTCGAGCGGGCGGCACTCGTCCGCAAGCGGAGGAGGGGGCGGGAGCAGCTGGTGCAGGGCGAGGTCGCCGCAGTGCGGCGGGCGTCGCGCCTGCTCGACGCCTACGAGCAGCTGTGGGCGGGGAGGATCGACCGCATGTCGGACCTCCTCGACGAGGAGTGACACCCGCGAGCCGACCGGCGCGCGGGATCTGCTGGAGGGAGAGGCGCGATGAGCGTGCTGCAGTCCGTGAAGGACATCGAGGAACTGACCCTGACCGTGACCGCCGAGTTCGACGCGGGGATCGAGCGCGTCTGGCTCCTCTGGACGGATCCGCGCCGCCTCGAGCGCTGGTGGGGGCCGCCGACCTGGCCGGCGACCTTCGAGCGGCACGAGCCGGTCGAGGGCGGACGGAGCGCCTACGTCATGACGGGACCGGACGGCGAGCAGGCGCGCGGCTGGTGGCGCGTGACCCGGGTGGAGGAGCCGACGCGGTTCGAGTTCGAGGACGGCTTCGCCGACGAGCGCGGCGACCCGGTCGACGCGCTGGGGATCACCCGGGCCACGGTCACCCTCGACGAGATCGAGCCGGGGCGCACGCGGATGGTCCTCAGCAGCCGTTTCGAGTCGGTCGAGCAGCTCGAGCAGATGGTCCAGATGGGCATGGAGGAGGGACTCCGCCAGGCGATGGGGCAGATCGACGCGATCCTGCTCGAGGACTGAGTCGGCGCCCATGGAGGTTCGGCGCTCGCCGCGCCGAGCCTCCGCGCTACTGCTCGGGGTCGGTGAGGGCGGCGGCGTAGGCGCGGACGGAGCGCTGGTACCGGGGGAGCCCCGGAGCCAGCGCCTCCAGCGCGATCCGCAGGGCCTCGTCGACGCGCCCGGCGCTGTGCAGGGCGAGCGCGAGGAACACCTCCCGCGCGGAGCCCACCGCGGGGTGCGCGGCGGCGCCGGCGAGGAGGTCGATCGCCTCATCGGTGCGGCCGAGGTTCCGGAGTGTCGAGGCGTACTGGATCGTCAACCGCGCCCGCCGCTCGTCATCCAGGCCGGCTGCGAGGGCGCGCTCGTACTCGACCGCCGCCTCCGCCCCGTGTCCCGCGCTGTCGAGGGCGCCGCCCAGCTCGAAAGCGGCGACTCCGTCGTGTCCCGGGTAGCGGGCTGCGAGGACGCGCATCCGCTCGACGACGCCGTCCGGGTCGTCCTGAGCGTCGAGGCGCTCGACCGCCGCGAGCCAGAGGGCGAGCGCGTCGGTCTCGGGGCGATCGGGGTCGGAGGCGCGTGTCTCGGTCACGCCTCCGACGCTACCGCGCCCGCACAGTGCGGCGGAGCGGGGCTACGAGGCGGTCGAGTCGGCGCCGTCGTCGTCCGACCCGCCGTCGTCGGAGCCGGAGGTGCCCGCTCCGACCGGCGCGGCGCGTCGGCCGGCCTCGATCAGGGCGGTCGACGCAGCCGCTCCGCCGATCAGGGCGAACAGCACCCAGCCGGCTCCCCACTTGCGCTTGCCGATCAGGGCGTCGAACGAGAGCGCGCCGGGGCCGTCCGCGACGATCGCGGCCGTCGCCGCGACGAGGACGGCGTTGTACTCCCACCCGCCGCCCGCGTTCCACAGGCCGTTGCTCCAGTGCACCTTGCGCACGGCGGTGACCATCGTGGCGACGAGTCCGGCGGCGGCGAGCGGAGTCGCGGCGCCGAGGGCGAGAGCGGCGCCTCCGGCCGTCTCGGTCACCGCTGCGGCGACGGCGTTGCGCCGGGCCGGGTGCATCTCCAGGCTCGACATCATCTGCTCGGTGCCGTCGAGGCCGGGGCCGTCGAACGAGCCCCGCAGCTTCTGCAGACCGTGTCCGACGAAGAGCCCGCCGACGGCGAGACGGAGAACGAGTGAGCCGACCTTCATGGTGACCTCCGGGGTGGGGTGGGGACGTGTAGTGCGAGGGTCCCGGCTGCGCCGCGCCCGGTCAAGGGGTCGCGCCCGGTGAGCGGGCCGCGCGGGAGGCGTGCGCGGTCGGGGAGGGCTCAGAGCAGCGTGTAGGCGGAGGCGTCCATCATCACGGTGCCGTCGGTGCACACCTGGAGCTCGGCGGGGGCGCGGACCGCGCCGTCCGGGGCGTCGAGGACCTCGGCGACGAGGTACGCGGAGGTCCCGACCGTGCAGCCGTAGGCGCCGGGGGAGTGCCAGGCGACCCGGACGTCCGCCCGGGCGCCCGGGACGAGGATCACGGGAGCGTCGGGGTTCGGGCCGGACGCGTCGGCGACCGCGCTGATCCGGTTCCCGTCGGCGTCGGTCGCGTAGACGCCGGGGATGCCCGCGAGAGCGCAGTCGGAGGAGGAGGTGCTGGTGAGCACGAGGTCGAAGGCGCTGTTCCCGGCACCCGACGCGTCGGGGTCGGGGCGGTACTCCATCGTCAGGTCGGAGCCTGTGCAGCGCGCCGCCGCCGGATCCGCGGCGGGAGAACCGGTCGACGAGGGCTCGGGGGTCGCCGTGACCGTCACGGTCACGGTGGGAGTCGGCGTCGGAGCGGGAGTCGGCGAAGACGTCGGGGTCGCGGTCGGCGTCGGGAGCGGCGTCCGCGCGGACGGGGCTCCGCCGCTGCCCGCGCAGCCGGAGAGGACGAGGACGAGTGCTGCTGCTGCCAGCGCGGAGGCGCCGGTCCGGTGCGAGAACGTGCTCATGTCCGCAGTCTGCCACCGCCCGGACCGATCGGCTCCGCGGATCCGCGAGCATGCTCGGAGGTCCCGGTCAGGGAGGAGGAGGACGGATGCGGCGGGCGTCCGGAGGTGCCCCTCCCCGCGCCCGCCGCACCGGTGTCGGCGCTAGATGCGGACGACCATCTTCCCGGTGTTGCCGCCGCGCATCATCGAGAGGAACGCGTCCACGGCGTGGTCGATGCCGTCGACGACGGTCTCGTCGTAGGCGATCTCTCCGTCGGCGAACCAGCCGGCCATCAGCCGGTTGAACTCCGGCGCGTGGTCGAGGTAGCCGGACAGCGTGAATCCGCGCAGCGTGAGACCGCGGGTGATGATGTTCGCCATGTTGTCGGGGCCGGGCGTCTTCTCGGTGCTGTTGTAGCCGGCGATCGCTCCGCAGAGCGCCGCGCGGCCGCCGTCGCGGAAGGCGTCGAGGGCCGCCTCGAGGTGGTCGCCGCCGACGTTGTCGAAGTACACGTCGATCCCGTCGGGCGCGGCCTCGGCCAGCTGCTCGCGGACCGGGCCGGAGTGGTAGTCGAAGGCGGCGTCGTAGCCGTACTTCTCGGTCAGCAGGGCGACCTTCTCGGCCGAACCCGCGGATCCGACGACCCGCTCGGCTCCGAGGAGGCGCGCGATCTGGCCGGCGGCCGAGCCGACGGCTCCCGCGGCGCCCGAGACGAAGACGGTGTCGCCCTCCTTCATGCCCGCGATGGCGGTGAGCCCGACGTACGCGGTGAGTCCGGTCATCCCGAGGATGCCGAGGCGGAGCGAGAGCGGCACTCCGGGGATCTCGGGGACGACGCGGAACTGCGACGACTCGGCCTGCACGACGTCGCGCCAGCCGAGCTGGTGCAGGACCGCGCTGCCGACAGGGAACGCGGGGTCGTCGGAGACGGTCACCCGGCCGACGGCACCGCCGGTCATGGTCTCGCCGAGGGCGAAGGGCGGGGTGTAGCTCTTCACGTCGTTCATGCGGCCGCGCATGTAGTGGTCGACCGAGAGGAAGGCGTTCTCGACGCGGATCTCGCCCGCGGCCGGGTCGCCGTACTCGACGGTCGCGGTCCGGAAGTCCTCGGCGACGGGCCAGCCGTCGGGGCGGCGGACGAGCTGGATCTGGGTGCTGGTGACGGTGCTCATAGGACCTTTCGTGGTGGTGGAGCGGAGGGGATCAGAGTGAGAGGCCGACGGCGAGCGCGATCACCGCGAGCAGACCCGGGGTCATCTGGGTCAGCGCGGCGCGGCGCTTGGTCGGAGCGGAGAGGAGCAGGACGAGTGCTGCGGCGACCATCGATCCGGCGCCGGCGAACACGAGGGCCGCGCCGACGGCGGTGGCGCCGATCGCGACGGCGACGATGCCCGCCGCGGTGACGACGGCGAGGAAGAGGTTGTAGAAGCCCTGGTTGTAGGCCATCTCCTTCGTCGCCTCCGCCTCGCCGGCGGTCGTGCCGAACGTCGTTCGGGCGCGCGAGGTCGTCCAGAGGACCGACTCGAGCACGAAGATGTAGACGTGCAGCGCCGCGGCGAGAGCGGCGAGCACCAGTCCGAGAACGATCACGGCGGGCCTCCAGGCGATGGTCGTGATGCGGAGGGCTCCGCACCGATTGTGTAACGACCAGTCCACAATATACTGGAGCGAGCGGTCCGCGCCAGTGCGGCGCCGCAGCTGTCACCCCTCAGGAGGAGCACCGTGGGTCGCACGCAGGGCTTCGACACCGAGCAGGTCGTCCGCGCCGCCCGCGCCGTCTTCTGGGAGAGCGGCTTCGAGGAGGCGTCGCTCCCGGACCTGGAGTCCGCGACCGGACTGCGCCGCTCCAGCCTCTACCACGCCTTCGGCAGCAAGCGCGGGCTCTTCGACGCTGCCGTGCAGAGCTACCTCGACGAGGTGGTGCGGCCCCGGCTCGCCCCGCTCGTCGATCCGCGAGGGGCGTCGCCGACGGCGCTCGAGGAGTACTTCGCCGGGCTGCGGGCGGCGCTCGCCGACTCCCGCACGCTCTCCGCGAGGAGCGGCTGCCTGCTGCTCAACGCCGCGGGCGCGCCGATCGCGCGCGACGACGCCGTGCGCGAGGTGATCGCCGACTACCGGGCCGAGCTGCTGGGCGCACTGCGCGCCGGAGCGCTCGCCCGCTGGCCCGACGCGCAGGCGTGGGCGTCGGCTCAGGCGGACGTCCTCGTGTCGCTCCTGGTGGCCGCGCTCGTGCTGGCCCGCGTCGATCCGGCGCAGTCGCTCGCCACCGTGGACGCCGCGCTCGCGCTCGTCCGATCCTCCGCGCCCTGACGGCCGTCGCGACGAACGCCGGAGCACCGCTCTCGCGCCGGGCCCGCCCTCGCAGCCGGCGCGCCGGGTCGGTCCGCACAGCACGACGCCCCCGTGCGCCTCGCGTCCCCGTGGGACGGATGCGCGCGGGGGCGTCGGGCGGGCGGGTTCAGTCGGTTCCGGCGTCGAACGCCGCACCCTCCGAGGCCAGGTCGGTGGCGCGTCCGAGCGCATCGGCCGCTGCGGACCCGCCGCCCTCGGTGATCGCGTCGGCCTCGCCGATCTCGAGCTCGCCGACGAGCTCGGCGGTCGGACCGCCGACGAGGCCGGCGGCCGCGTACTGCTCGAGCCGCGAGCGGGAGTCGGCGATGTCGAGATTGCGCATCGTGAGCTGCCCGATGCGGTCCTCGGGGCCGAAGGCGGCGTCGCCGACCCGCTCCATCGAGAGCTTGTCCGGGTGGTAGCTCAGCGCGGGGCCGGTCGTGTCGAGGATCGTGTAGTCGTCGCCGCGGCGCAGACGCAGGGTGACCTCCCCGGAGACGGCCGAGCCGACCCAGCGCTGGATGGACTCGCGCAGCATCAGCGACTGCGGGTCGAGCCAGCGGCCCTCGTACATCAGGCGGCCGAGACGACGGCCCTCCGAGTGGTACTGGGCGACGGTGTCCTCGTTGTGGATCGCGTTCAGCAGGCGCTCGTAGGCGATGTGCAGCAGCGCCATGCCGGGGGCCTCGTAGATGCCGCGGCTCTTGGCCTCGATGATCCGGTTCTCGATCTGGTCCGAGACGCCGAGCCCGTGGCGTCCGCCGATCGCGTTCGCCTCGAGCACGAGCGCGACGGCGTCCGAGAACTCGACGCCGTTCAGCGCGACGGGGCGGCCGGCCTCGAAGCGCACCGAGACGACCTCGGAGGCGATCTCGACCTCGTCGCGCCACGACGCGACCCCCATGATCGGCTCGACGAGCTCGAGGCCGCTGGAGAGCTCCTCGAGGCGCTTGGCCTCGTGGGTGGCGCCCCAGATGTTGGCGTCGGTCGAGTAGGCCTTCTCGGTGGCGTCGCGGTAGGGGAAGCCGCGGGCGACCAGCCACTCCGACATCTCGGTGCGGCCGCCGAGCTCGTTGACGAACTGCACGTCGAGCCAGGGCTTGTAGATGCGCAGGCGGGGGTTGGCGAGCAGGCCGTAGCGGTAGAACCGCTCGATGTCGTTGCCCTTGTAGGTCGAGCCGTCGCCCCAGATGTCGACGCCGTCCTCGCGCATGGCGCGGACGAGGAGGGTGCCGGTCACGGCGCGGCCGAGGGGGGTGGTGTTGAAGTAGGTCTTGCCGCCGGAGCGGATGTGGAAAGCGCCGCACTGCAGGGCGACGAGCCCCTCCTCGACCAGCGCGCTCTTCGCGTCGACGAGGCGCGAGATCTCGGCGCCGTACTGGGCCGCGCGGGACGGGACGCTCTCGATGTCGGGCTCGTCGTACTGGCCGATGTCGGCCGTGTACGTGCAGGGCACCGCGCCCTTCTCGCGCATCCAGGCGACGGCGACGGATGTGTCGAGGCCTCCCGAGAATGCGATTCCGACACGCTCGCCCACGGGCAGACTGCTCAACACTTTCGACATGCCTCCGATTTTAGGAGGAACGGGGACCTCCTCCGTGCCGCGGGAGGTCCGAGCCGCCTCCCGGGGCGCCCGCGCGGGGTGCGCTCCGGCCGTGGGAGCACGTCCTCCGTCGATCCGCGTCGATCGCCGCCGCCCCCGACCGGGGCGCGCGAGCCGGCCGGAGGCTCCGTGGTCCGGAGGCGGCGCCCGCGCAGCCGGCGCGGATCGCCCGCTCCGGCTGAGTGGTTCCGCGCGGCCCGGATGGACGGCCGTGGCGAGCGCGTGCCAGGCTCCGCTCGACCCCGGCTTCCGCCGCCGCCTCCGAAAGGGCTCTCCGTGCCACGACCTCCTCATCGCCTCGCGGCGATGGCCCTCGCCTGCCTGCTCGCCGCGGGCGGTTCCGCCGCTCTGGCGGCGTCCGCCCTCGCGACGCAGGCCGTCGCCGAGACTCCGACCGCCTTCGTCCCTGGGGAGACTCCGCCCGCAGAGGCGCGCGGATCGCAGACCTACACGAACGCTCTCCTCGGCGGCGACTCGCTCGACGCGGGGGAGCGCATCTTCTCGAACGGAGACTCCGCGAGCTTCGAGATGCAGGCGGACGGCAACGCCGTGATCTACGACGCCGGACGCCGCCCCGTCTGGAGCACCAGGACCCAGGGCACCGGAGCGACCACGGTGCGGATGCAGGAGGACGGCAACCTCGTCGTCGTGACCGGCTCCGGCACGCCCGTCTGGGCGTCCGGGACCGCGGGAGAGACCGGCGCGCTCGCCCTCATCCAGGACGACGGGCAGCTCGTGCTCGTCCGCCCGAACGGGGACACGGCCTGGTCCTCGGCCGACGAGCAGGAGCCCGAGCCGGAGCCGATCGCCGACGTCCTCGACAGCGGGCGCGAGCTCTCTCCGGGACAGCAGCTGACCGCCTCCGACGGCCGCTCGCGCGCCGCGATGCAGAGCGACGGCAATCTCGTCGTCTCCGTGGACGGATCCCCGCGCTGGAGCTCCGTCACCTCCGGAGCGGGCAACCGCCTCGCGATGCAGACCGACGGGAACGCGGTGGTCTCGGCCGCCGGGTCCGGCGTGCGCTGGCAGGCGGGAACGCCCGGGAACCCGGGCGCGCGGATGCGGATGCAGAACGACGGCAACCTGGTGATCACCGCCGCCTCCGGACGGCCGCTCTGGGCGAGCTCGACCTCGCGCGCGCCTGAGATCCGCGACGTCCTCTCCTCCGGCTCGCGGCTCAGCCGGGGACAGCAGCTCACCTCGCCGGACGGCCGGTCGCGCGCCTCCCTGCAGGGCGACGGCAATCTCGCGGTCTACTCGCGGGGGGACGTCCGCTGGGGCGCCGGCACCCAGGGCGAGGGCGAGACGCTCTCGATGCAGTCCGACGGCAACGCCGTGGTCACCTCCGCCTCGGGCCGACCCCTCTGGGCCTCGGGTACGGCGGGCAACCCGGGATCCCGCCTGCAGATGCAGAACGACGGCAACCTGGTCGTCTACTCCGCCTCGGGCCGCGCGCTGTGGGCGAGCGACACTCCTCCGGCGCCGCCCGCGCCCGCCGTCCGGGACACCCTCTCCTCCGGGAACCGGCTCACGTCCGGTCAGCTGCTGCGCTCCTCCGACGGAGGGAGCGAGGCGGTCATGCAGGGCGACGGCAACCTCGTCGTCTACTCGCGCGGCTCGGCCCGCTGGGCGGCCGGCACGTCCGGAGGCGGCAATCGGCTCGAGATGCAGTCCGACGGCAACGCCGTGGTCTACGCGGGCTCCGGCGGAGCGCGCTGGCAGTCCGGCACGGCGGGCAGCCCGGGCTCCCGGATGGTCATGCAGAACGACGGCAACCTGGTGATCTACTCGCCGCAGGGCCGCGCACTCTGGGCGAGCACGCAGGCCGCGGCGCCGGCGCCGGCACCGGCGCCCGGCCCGGGACGACCTGCTTATCCCGGCGACGCTGTGAACTGCGACGACTTCCCGGACCAGGCCTCAGCTCAGCGGTACTTCGACCTGTACTACCCGTACTACGGCGATGTCGCAGGGCTCGACAGGGACGACGACGGGTTCGCCTGCGAGTCCAACTGAAGGCAGCGAAGGTCCGCCCCTGCCGGAGGGGCGGGCCTTCGGCGGTCCTCCGACGTCGAGAGCCTCGCCCTCCTCTCTCAGGCCCGAGCGGTCCCCTGCAGGCCTCCGGGCCGCGCCCGCGGGTCTCGAGTGGTGAACACGACCCGCCTGCGCGAGAGGCTCTCCGGCAGACGACCATCGACAAGGCGCCTTGCGCACTGATGCTCCGCTGCCGCCCGAGCTCCCGCGCCGCCGGGCGACCCGGCATGCTGGGGCAGGACTCCGCCGACGACGCGGATCGGAAGGACGCCATGACCCCGACGACCCCCTCCAGCCGCGAGAGCCTGCTGGTCACCCCTGACGAGCTCGCCGAGCTGATGGCCTCCACCGAGCCGCCGCTCGTCCTCGACGTGCGCTGGCGCCTCGACCGGCCCGACGGCCGCCCGGAGTACCTCGCGGGTCACCTGCCCGGCGCGGTGCACGTCGACCTCGATCACGAGCTGGCCGCCCACGGCGAGCCGGAGGAGGGGCGCCACCCGCTGCCTCCGATCGAGGTGCTGCAGGAGGCGGCGCGCGGCTGGGGGCTCCGCCGGGGCCGGTCCGTCGTCGTGTACGACGACGCGCGTAGCGTCCCGGCCGCGCGGGCCTGGTGGCTGCTGCGGGCGACGGGAGTGGAGGACGTCCGCCTGCTCGACGGGTCGCTCGCCGGCTGGATCCGCTCGGGGCGGGAGCTCGAGACGGGCGACGTCCCGCGCGAGCGGGGCGACGTCGAGCTGGCCTACGGTCGGCTCCCGGTGCTGGACATCGACGAGGCGGCGGCGCTGCCCTCGGCGGGCGTCCTGCTCGACGCCCGCGCCCCTGAGCGGTACCGCGGCGAGGTCGAGCCGATCGACCCGCGGGCGGGCCACATCCCCGGCGCTCGGAACGCTCCGGCGTCCGCGGCGCTCGACTCCGAGGGGCGGTTCCGGCCCGCCTCCGACCTGCGCGCGGGATTCGAGGCGCTCGGCGTACGGGAGGACGCCCCCGTCGGCGTGTACTGCGGCAGCGGCGTCTCGGCCGCGGTCGACGTCGTCGCGCTCACGCTCGCGGGCTTCGCGCCGGCGCTCTACCCGGGCTCCTGGTCGCAGTGGTCGAGCACGCCGGGCCGGACGGTGGCGACCGGGTCGGAGGCCTGAACCGCCTTCTTCGGATCGCCCGCGGAGCTCAGCTGAGGCGGGAGTGCTCGCCGAGGTGGTGCCAGGTGCGGTTGTGGTAGACGAGCGGCGCCGTGGTCTCGGAGTCCTCGGGCACGTGGGCCTCGAGGGCGTGCACGGCGACGATCGTGGACGATCCCGCCTCCATGCGGTTGATCACCGTGCCGCGGATCCAGGCGGCGGCGCCCGGGAAGAACGGCTCGCCCGTGGGCAGCCGCGACCAGAGCGACGTGTCGGCGAAGCGGTCGATGCCGCTGGTCGAGCCCAGGCGCGCCAGGTCGAGCTGCTCCGCCCCGAGCAGGTGCACGACCAGCGTCTCGGACGCCTGGATGGCCGGAGAGCTGGACGAGGCGGACGAGAGTGAGAAGACGAACAGCGGCGGCTCGGCGCTCACCGAGAAGACGGAGGTCGCGGTCAGGGCGACCGGGCCGGTGCCCGGGTCGGCGGTGATCAGCGCGACTCCGGCGGCGTGGTTGCGGAACGCGAGCTTGAAGTCCTCCGGGGAGAGTCCGGCGAAGGCGCGGTGCTCCGGCTCGCGGTCCGGGGTGGTGGCGAGGTTCTCGCGGCTCATCGGAGACTCCTGATCGATCGAGGGTGCGGCACGGGGTGGTGGCCCGCCGTCGCGCCGCAGCACGGCTCCTCCAGACTGGCGCACCGGCCGGGGGAGGGCCGCCCCATTGCGGAGTATGACGCCGCCACCTCGGGGAACGCCGATCCGCCGCTCCCTGTTCCCGATCACGCCGGATCGGGTGCCCGTCGTCGGCGCCGGCCTCCGCGCGCCCGTCGCTCGCCCTCAGCGCAACCCGTCGCTGCGGCCGCGGTCTGCGCGCAGACTCGAGGGCATGGCCCACCGTCAGCGCACGTCCACCGCGCATCCCGAGAGCAAGACCTGCGCCTCCTGCGGTCGCGAGATCGAGTGGCGCGCGAAGTGGGCACGGGACTGGGAGGACGTCCGCTACTGCTCGGACGCCTGCCGCCGTCGCGGAGTCGGTCCGGAGGAGGCGCGGCTCGAGGAGGAGATCCGCACTGTCCTGCTCGCGCGAGCGGCGTCGTCGACGGCGTGCCCGTCCGAGGTCGCGCGCCGGGTCGGCGGCGAGGAGTGGCGGCCGCTGATGGAGCCCGTGCGCCGGGCCGCGCGCCGCCTGGTCGACCGGGGCGAGATCGACATCGTGCAGGGCGGACAGGTCGTCGACCCCTCGCGGGCGAAGGGCCCGATCCGGCTGCGGCGACGCCCCGGCGGACCCCTGTCGCCGGGCGGCGCCGCGGGCTAGCCTCAGCAGATGCCCAGCAGCGACGCCGTCGTCCTCACCGTCCCCGGACCGCACGGCGACCGGGAGGTGCGGATCTCGAGCCCTGAGCGAGTGCTCTTCCCGGAGCCGGGCATCACCAAACGCGAGGTCGCGGAGTACCTGATCGCCGTCGGCGAGCCGTTCGTCGCGGCGAACGGCGGCCGCCCCGTCTCGCTGCAGCGCTTCTCCTCCGGGATCGAGGGCGAGCAGTTCTTCTCGAAGAATCCGCCCAAGGGCGCGCCCGAGTACGTCCGGTCGGTCCCGGTGACGTACCCGAGCGGGCGGGTGCATCCGCAGCTCGTGATCGACGAGCCCGCGGCCGCCGTCTGGGCGGCGCAGATGAACACCGTCGTCTTCCACCCGTGGGCGTCCCGCGCCGATGCGCCCGACCTGCCCGACCAGCTCCGGATCGACCTCGACCCGCAGCCCGGCACCGACGTCGCCGACGCGGTCGTCGCCGCGCACGCGCTGCGGGAGGTCCTGCGGGAGGCCGGCCTCGACCCGTTCGTGAAGACGTCCGGCAACCGCGGCCTGCACGTCTTCGCGCCGATCGTCGCCGAGCACGAGTTCCTCGACGTCCGCCACGCGGTGATCGCCGCGGCGCGCGAGCTGGAGCGGCGGATGCCCGAGCAGGTCACGACGGCGTGGTGGAAGGAGGAGCGCGGCGAGCGGATCTTCGTCGACTTCAACCAGGCCAACCGCGACCGGACGATCGCCGGTGCCTACAGCCCGCGGCCACTCGCGCACGCTCCCGTCTCCACTCCGCTGGACTGGGACGAGCTCGACGGCGTCGACCCGCGGGCCTTCACGATCCGCACGGTCCCGGCGCGCCTCGCCGAGCGCGGTGATCCGTGGGCACGGATGCACGACGCCCCCGGCCGCCTCGACGCCCTGCTCGGCTGGTGGGAGCGCGATGTCGCCGCCGGCCTCGGCGAGCTGCCGTTCCCGCCCGACTTCCCCAAGATGCCGGGCGAGCCGCCCCGCGTGCAGCCCAGCCGCGCGAAGAAGGCCTAGCCGAGGACGTCGCCGAGGTCGTACGCGGTCGGCTGCTCCAGCTGCTCCATGGTGCAGGAGGCGGCGTCGCGGTCCGGGCGCCAGCGCTCGAACTGCACGGTGTGCCGGAAGCGGTCGCCCTCGCGCTGGTCGTAGCGGACCTCGAGCACGAGCTCGGGACGCAGACGCACGAAGGAGGTGTCGCGGCCGCTCGAGAACCGGCTCCGCTCGCCCTCGCCGCGCACCGGTGCTCCCTCCGCGTCGCGCTCGACCGCGGGTGCGAGCTCCTCCAGCAGCTGCACGCGACGCTCGTCGCTGAAGGCCGAGGCCCCGCCGACCTGGCGGACCTCTCCGTCGTCGCCGTGCAGGCCGAGCAGGATCGAGCCCACGCCCGGCTTGGAGGCATGGTCGCGGTACCCGATCGCGATCACGTCGGCCGTGCGGTGGTGCTTGACCTTGAGCACGGCGCGCTTCCCGGGGGAGTAGGGCGCGGCCAGGGGCTTCGCCACGACGCCGTCCAGTCCTGCGCCCTCGAAGCGCTCGAGCCAGTCGCGCGCCAGAACCTCGTCGTCGGTGGCGCGGCCGAGGTGCAGCGGATGCGGGACGCCGGCCATCACCGCGGCGAGCGCCTCCCGCCGCGCCGAGTACGGCTCCTCGAGCATGCTGCGCCCGTCCACGGCGAGCAGGTCGAAGGCGACGAGCATCGCCGGGGTGGTCTCCGCCAGCATCCTCACGCGGCTCGCGGCCGGATGGATGCGCTGCGAGAGCAGGTCCCAGTCGAGCCGCTGGGCACCCGGCTCGCCGGTCGCCAGGACGATCTCGCCGTCGAGCACGCAGCCGTCGGGGAGCAGCCGGAGGAAGGCCTCGACGAGCTCGGGGAAGAACCGGGTCAGCGGCTTGGAGCCGCGGCTCCCGATCTCGCACTCGCCGCCGGAGACCGAGACGATCGCGCGGAACCCGTCCCACTTCGGCTCGTAGGAGTATCCGCCCGCGACGGCGGTCTGCTCCGGCACCGCCGGAACGGCCTTGGCGAGCATCGGGGCGACGGGGAGCGCGAACGGGAGGTCCATGCCCTGATCATCCCGGCCGCGATCCCCGACCGCACCCCCTTCCGGAAGGGGCCGCGGTCTCGGACCGCACCCCCTTCCGGAAGGCTGTGGACCGGCACGCTCCGGGCCCGCCGCGGAGGTTCGAGGCGTAGCGTTCCCGGCATGAGCATTGACTGGAAGCGCTGGACGCCCGTCGCCGTCGTCCCCGCGGTCGTCGTCGCCGCGGCCGTCGCCCTCCCCCTCTCGGCGAGCGCCGCGGGGGACCTCCCCGAGAAGTCCGCCGCCGACCTCCTCGCCTTCGTCGCCGAGAGCGACGCCACGGCGTTCTCCGGCGAGATCCAGCAGACCTCGGACCTCGGCCTGCCCGACCTCTCGGCGCTCGGCGGCTCCGCCGGCTCGGCGTCCGCCGACCCCGCCGACTCCCTCGTCGAGCTCGCCACCGGCTCGCACCAGGCGCGCGTGTACGTCGACGCCGAGAAGGGCGTGCGCCTCCAGGTGCTCGACCGGCTCGCCGAGCGCGACGTCGTCGCCTCGACGACCGACGGAGTCTGGATCTACGACTCGAGCGCGAACACCGCCACCCACCTCGTGCCTCCCGCGGGCGGAGCCCCCGAGGCCTCGCCGGGCGATCAGGTCGTCACGCCGTCGTCCGCCACCGAGCAGCTGCTCGCCGCGATCGACCCGACGACCACGGTCGCGGTCGGCTCGGACGTCAGCGTCGCCGGGCGCGATGCGTACGAGCTCGTGCTCACGCCCCGCGACGGCGGCACCCTCGTGGGCTCCGTGACCGTCTCGGTCGACGGCGAGACGGGCCTCCCGCTCGGGGTAGCCGTGACCGCCCGCGGGGGCACCGCGCCCGCGTTCAGCGTCGCCTACACGAGCATCGACTTCTCGACACCCGACGCGTCCCTCTTCTCCTTCACGCCCCCGGCCGGCGCCGAGGTGACGGAGCAGGCCGCTCCGGTCGACGACGAGGCGGACGCCTCGGACGCGCCCGCCGCGGACACGGCCGAGCACTCCGACGTCGTCACCACGGGCTCCGGCTGGACGAGCGTCGTCGAGCTGCCCGCCGGTGACGCCGACGCGCTCTCCTCGCTCGACGCGGTCACCACGCCGGTCGACGGCGGCCGCATCCTCTCCTCCGCCCTGCTGACCGTCCTCGTCACCGACGACGGACGCGTCCTCGTCGGCGCGGTCCCGGCCGAGGCGCTCCGCGACGCGGCCTCCGCTCGGTGACGGCGGGCGAGCTCGCCGTCGAGACGCGGGGCCTCACGAAGCGCTTCGGGCGGCAGGAAGCGGTCTCCGGTCTCGACCTCGCCGTTCCCCGCGGCGCCGTCTTCGGCTTCCTCGGCCCGAACGGCTCGGGCAAGACCACGACGATCCGGATGCTGCTCGCCCTCGCCGCGCCGACCGCGGGCAGCATCACCGTCCTCGGGCAGGCCATGCCCCGGCGCGCGGCCGAGGTCCTGCCCCGGGTGGGGGCGCTGGTCGAGGGGCCGGGCTTCTACCCGTTCCTCTCCGGAGCGGCCAACCTCCGGCGCTTCGACGCCGCGGAGGCGGGCACCTCGTCCCGCACCCGCGACACCCGCGCGAAGGAGGCCCTCGCCCGCGTCGGCCTCTCGGCCGCGGCGCGCAAGAAGGTCGGCTCCTACTCCCTGGGCATGAAGCAGCGGCTCGGCATCGCGGTCGCCCTCCTCTCGCCGCGCGACCTGATCGTGCTGGACGAGCCCACGAACGGCCTCGACCCGCAGGGCACCCGCGAGGTCCGCGCTCTCGTGCGCGGACTGAACCAGGACGGCACGACCGTCCTCGTCTCCAGCCACCTCCTGGCCGAGATCGAGCAGCTCTGCACCCACGCCGCCGTCATGCGCACCGGGCGCCTCGTCGCCCAGGGCGGGCTGGACGAGCTGCGCGGGGACGCCGCCTCGGTCGAGCTGCTGACGCCCGACCGCGAGCGCGCGATCGTGGCTCTGCACACCCGGGGTCTGGAGCCGCGCACCGCGCCGGGCCCGCACCCCGCCGATCCGCCGCTGGTCGTCGCCGCTCTGCCGCCCGGGCTCGCGGCCGAGACGCTGGTGGCCGACCTCGTGCGGGCCGACGTCCGCGTCTGCGGGTTCGCCGTCCGCCGCCCCTCGCTCGAGGAGCGCTTCGTCGAGCTGACCGGGGAGGGCTTCGATGTCGAGCGCTGACGCGACCGTCCGCCGCGCGGGGATCGGGTCCCTGCTCGCCTCCGAGCTCGCCCTGCTCTTCCGCCGGCGCCGTACCTGGGCGCTGCTCGCGGCCCTGGCCGCCATCCCGATCCTGCTCGCCGTCGCGGTGCGGCTCTCGGGCGGGGACGGAGGCGGGCCGTCCTTCGTGGGAGCGATCGCCGGCAACGGCCTCTTCACCGGCTTCGCGGCCATCACGGTCGCCGTCCCGCTGTTCCTCCCGCTCACGGTCGGGGTCGTCGCCGGCGACGCGATCGCGGGCGAGGCCTCGCTCGGGACGCTGCGCTACCTGCTGGTCAGCCCCGTCGGCCGCGTGCGGCTGCTCGCGGTGAAGTTCGCCGCCTCCCTCGCCTTCTGCCTCGCCGCAGCACTCACCGTCATGGTGGTCGGGATCCTGATCGGCCTGGCGCTCTTCCCGGCGGGACCGGTGACGCTGCTCTCCGGCAGCACCGTCCCGCTCGCCGACGCGATCGGCCGGGCCCTGGCGATCGCCGTGTACGCGGCGCTCTCGCTGGTCGGGCTCTCGGCGATCGGCCTCTTCATCTCGACGCTGACCGATGTGCCGGTCGGCGCCATGGCGGCCACCGTGGTCGTCTCCATCGCGGCGCAGATCGTCGGCTCGCTCTCGCAGCTGGACGCCCTCCACCCGTTCCTGCTGACCGATCGGTGGTTCGACTTCGCCGACCTCCTGCGCGACCCGATCTCGTGGAGCTCCTTCGGCGAGAACGCGCTGCTCCAGCTCGCCTACGTCGCCGTGTTCGGGTCGCTCGCGATCGGCCGCTTCACCACCCGCGACATCCTCTCCTGATCCTGGGACGACGGAGGCCGCCCTCCCGCACTGCGGTGGGGGCGGCTTCCGATGTCGACGGGGTCAGCCCTGCGGAGCGATCCCGAAGCTGACGGAGCCGCCCTCGTCCACCTGCGCGTCGAGGACCTTGTCGCCGAGAGCGACGGAGGCGGCGACGTCGAGGAACACGCGCGCTCCGTCCTGCTCCACGACGGCGTCCGTCGTCTCGGGGGCCGCGGCGACCGCGACAGCGAAGTTGCGGGCGTCGAGATCGGTGCCGCTGATGCGCAGGCCTCCCTCGACGGGGGTCTCGGTCTGCCCGGTGATGGTCTTGACGACGGTGCTGGCGTTGTCGGTGAGCGTGAGCATCGGGTCGTTCCTTCCGTCCGTGGTCGATGAGGGGGCCACGTTGCCGGGATCCGGCGGCACCCTCAAGGCGGCGGAGCGGATGTGGAGGGGATGCACACCTGGACGGTCCGGGGAGTCGCGGCGCTCGCCGGAGCCTCGCCGGGCCGGGGGCGTCGCATCGCCTGCCACACTGGCCGGATGCATCCCGCCGACTCCTGCCCCTGCGGAAGCCGCCGCCACTACGCCGACTGCTGCCGCCCCGCCCACCTCGGCGAGGAGCCCTCGCCGACGGCGGAGCGCCTGATGCGCAGCCGCTACAGCGCGAACGTCCTCGGCAGCGCCCCCTACCTGCTCGCGAGCTGGCACCCCTCGACCCGGCCGCGCCGCATCGACCTCGATCCCGACCTCCAGTGGCGCCGGCTCCAGATCGTCGACACCTCGTTCGGCGGGGAGGGCGACGAGGAGGGCCTGGTCGAGTTCCGCGCCTCCTACCGCTCGCCCGCCGGCCCACGCCTCGTGCACGAGCGCAGCCGCTTCCTGCGCGAGGACGGTCGCTGGCTCTACGTCGACGGCGAGATGCTCGGCGACGAGGCCTGATCCGTCCTGGCCGTCCTACTCTGGAGGCATGGCCAAGGACTTCCGCCGGGCGGACGACGCGTCGCGCTACGAGCTCCACCTCGACGGCGCCCTGGTGGGCGTCCTCGACTACCGCGAGGCGCCCGGCAGCGTCTCCCTCGTCCGCTCCTTCACGACCCCGCCCTTCCGAGGCCGCGGGCTCGCATGGGAGCTGGTCTCCTTCGCCGTCGACGACATCGAGGCCGCCGGCGGGCGGAGCGTCGTGCCGATGTGCTGGTACGTCGGGCAGTGGTTCGAGCAGCACCCCGAGAAGGCGCACCTCCTCGCTCCCTCCTGAGCCGCTCGCTCACTCGCGGACCGCGGGCTCCACTCCGGCCAGGTCCGGGCCGAGGCCGATGTCGACCAGGCGCAGACGGCCCGCGTAGGAGTCGCCCGGAGGCAGCAGCAGACCGGCCTTGATCGCGCCGAAGGCGACCGTCACATCGGCGCGCAGCACGGTGGGATCGGGGACCGACCCGTCGTCGGGATGGACGCCGCTCGGCAGGTCGACCGCGACGACCACCGGGCGCTCGGCCCGCCGCTCCAGCGCGTCGAGCACCGCCTCGACGACGACGCGCGGCCGCCCCCGCAGCGCGGGCTCCGTCGCTCCGATGCCGAGGATCCCGTCGACCAGGACATCCGCCCGCGCCACCGCCGCGGCGAGGCCGGGCGCGTCGTCGGCCGGCACCTGCCCGCAGCCCTCGTCGAGCGCCACGGCGAGGCCCCGGCGGTGCACCCGCTCGGCCGTGAGGACGAGGACGACGTCGGTTCCGGAGGAGGAGAGCTCGGCGGCCGCGTAGAGCGCGTCACCGCCGTTGTCGCCCGGACCGACCAGGACGAGCACCGAGGCCGGACGGGAGCGGTCGGAGCGCCCGGCGAGCACGAGACGCAGCTCGCGGGCGAGGCCGTCGGCGGCGCGCTGCATCAGCGGCTCCCGCCGGGCCAGGTGCGGAGCCTCGGCGGCCCGCACCTGCGCGGACGTGTATCCCTCGACCATGCGCTCCACTGTGCGCGCGGCGCTGCGGGCGTGCAACCCCGTCAGCTCTCCTGCACCGCCCGGTCCGACTCCTCGACGATCGCCCGCATCGCGGCCTCCGCAGCGTCCGCGTCGCCCGAGGCGACGGCGGCGGCCACCGCCCGGTGCAGCCGCACCGCGGTGGAGTCGGCCTCGCGCGGCATGAGCGCGTTGCGGGTGCGGCCGGCGAGGACCTCGGCGACCAGATCGCCCAGCTGCGCGAGCATCCGGTTGCCGGACGCGGCCAGGAGGGAGCGGTGGAAGGCGGTGTCGGCGGCGAGGTAGGCGGACTGGTCGGCTGCGCGGGAGTGGGTGGAGAGGGCGTCGCCCGCCTCCGTGAGCGTCCGCCGCTGCTCCTCGGTCGCGTTCGCCGCGGCGAGCCGGGCCGCGAGCGGCTCCACCCCGAGTCGGAGCTCGCTGAGCTGGTGCAGCTGGCGCCGCCGGTCCGGGCCGTCCAGTCCCCATGCGACGACCCGCGTGTCCAGGGCGTTCCAGCACTCCGGAGGCTGGACCCGCGTCCCCGCGCGGCGGCGGGACGTCACGAGCCCGAGCGTCTCGAGGACGCGCACCGCCTCCCGCATCACCGAGCGGGAGACCCCGCGCCGCTCCGCACGCTCGTCGGCGCTGAAGGTGGTGCCCGGCGCGAGCTCGCCGCGCACGATCTGCGAGCCGAGCTCGTCCAGCACCGAGTGGTGCAGCGAGGGCGTCGGCGCGGGCATGCGGTCATCCTGCCATCGCCGGAGTCGCGCCCCGGCCGATCTTCGGGCATGATCGGGACACACGCAGGTTATGTCGGACAAAAGCCGGCCGCTGGCCGTCGGCTCGACCAAGGACGCTCATGACACCGACCCTCCTCCCCGCCCTCCGCGCCGCCGCCAGCCCCGCGATCAGGCCCGTCGTCAGCGCTCCGATCAGCAGGGAGACGAAGGGGTGCAGCTTCAGCCAGGTGATCAGCACGACGATCAC
>NZ_PSVD01000021.1:0-41714 GCF_002932035.1 Rathayibacter sp. AY1F6
CTGTGGCGCGCAGGAGAGGACATGGGATCCCGACGTGGAGAGGGCTGCTCGGTCGGCGGAGCCTGACCGGAAGGTGTGAGGGGGGTGCTGCGGGATTGAGGCGACGGGCCGTCTGGGCTGAGTCGTCCGATGGAGCAGGCGGCCCTACGACGAGGCGGGGAGTTCAGAGGCCGGAAGAAGTATTGATCCCTGCCCGCCTGGCAGCCGCTCGACCGATGTCGTCCAGCTGAGCGAGCATCTCGGCGGGCGGCCTCGTGACGTCGATCCGCACCGTCCGAACCACGACACCGGAGCCTTTCACCGTCGCTGTCCGATCACTCGGGTCTCCGGCGCTCGAGACGTAGACGAGCGTCCCTTCAGCCAGCCCTAGCACTGTGCAGTAGGCCAGCATCTGGTAGAGGTCCTCGACCCTCGGTGGCCCGAGTTTGTACTTGGCATCGATGACGACCACTGGTCGGCCGCCGGCGACGTGGACGAAGTCGGGTCGGATCGGCTGGCGTCGTTCGAGATCGAGATGAGCGGGGAACTGACCGATACTGACGCCCCGCGAGACCCCTGAGAGAGCGCTGCTCAGAGTCGTGGTCACGAATGCCTCGAACGCCTCCGCCATATTGACGACGAAGGAGGCGACGGTGTGGCCGCCGTTCGTCGTGGTGGGCGTGATGCGTGCGAGCACGAGTTCGGCGAAGCGCAGGGCGGGCTGATAGCGCTGGTTCAGCCGCGACGGCTGCCACGACGGTGTCATCGTCCCTGGCCGCAGGAGGGCTGCCTCCGACAGTCTCGAGTCGAGGTGCGCCAGGCGCCGCCGGACGTCCGGCGACACGCGGGGCACGGCGAGCAGCAGCCGGCCGGCCGCACGCAGGATCCGGTTCTCGACGATGTCGGCCGAGTAGTCGTCGACCGTCAGCTCGATCGGGAGGAGTCGTCCGCCGCGGCGCGACATCTGGTCGGAGAACCGGACCCGCCCGCGCACCGTCATGGCGCTCTCGTCGTACCGTCGGTACCCCTGCAGGAGGCCGTGCCCGAGTGCACGTTCCGCGATGCGCGCGTACGTCTCGGCGACCGCGGGGAAGATCTCCCGGCCGTCGCCGGAGACCTCTTCCGGTCGGAAGCCCGGGTCCGCCGCGTACCCCAGCATGAAGAGCACCGAGGAGAAGGCGGCCTTCGGACGGACGACGACCTCGTCGCCATCGATCCGAATCGCCCCGATCCTGTTGAGCTGAGGCTTCACCTCGGCGCCTGACGCTGTCATGCGGGATTCGAGCAGCCCTGCGCTGCATACGCGACCGATGACCTCAGGGTCGAACGAGACCGCCGTCCAGCCGCCGTTCTCGTCGAACTCGACGCGGGTCATCGGGCCGGAGCGTCGTCGACCGCTTCGTCCGGATCCGCGACAGCACCGGGCTCGAGAGCGCTGAGACCGAACGTCGCCCGGACCTCCGCGCGAGACAAGCGTCCGTAGTAGTGCTCGTCGAGCAGCGGAAGGATGTCGTACTCCCAGATCCTCGCCAATCCGGAGTCCGTGCGGGCAGAAGCGCCCATGAGGTAGGACGGGCCGATCTGGAAATCGCGGTCGAGGTCGCCGATCCGCTCGTTGAGCTGCCTCAGCAGAGCACTTCGGCTGATCTCATGGTGCTGCGCCTTCGACCATCGCTCGATCAGGCCGAGTACCGGCTCCTCTGCGGGGTGCAGCTCGACGAACGAGAACCGCCTCCTGATCGCCGCGTCCACCAGGGAGATCGAGCGGTCTGCCGTGTTCATCGTTCCGATGACGAAGAGATTCTCGGGCAGACGGAAGTCCTCCTCCGGCGAGTACTGCAGTGAGACCCCGGCGTCGCGGTATTCGAGGAGCAGGTAGAGCTCGCCGAACACCTTCGCGATGTTCGCCCGGTTGATCTCGTCGATGATCAGCACATGCGGCACTGTCGGGTTCGCCGCCGCCGCAGCAGCGAGAAGACGTACCGGCCCCGGTGCGAGTCGGAAACTCGCGGACCCCTTCTCATCGACCGTCGGCCGGAACCCCTCGAAGAAGTCCTCATAGGAGTAGGAGGGGTGGAACTGGACGATGCGGACCGCGCCCTTCGGCGCGATGAAGTCGGCGAGAGCACGGGCGAGATAGGTCTTGCCCGTTCCGGGAGGCCCGAAGAAGATCGCTTGGCGACGCTCCTCGAGGAGACCCAGCACCTCGTTCAGCCACAGTGAGTCGTAATGCAGGCGACCCGCGAGTTCGGGCGTGCTGCGGGGGAGGCGGAGGGGGCCGGACAGCGGAGGTGCGGGCGTCGGTGCGATCGGCGGCGATATCAGGAAGCCGACGTCGGTGATCGGAGCGCTGCCGGACAGGACGTCGAGGACGGCGTTCGGTATCTCCGACCTCGAGACCGGCGTTCGCCAGTCGACGCCGCGTCGTCCTCGGGAATCGAGTTCTCCGATGACGCCCCAGTGCACGTCGTCGGAGCCGTCGACGAAGACCTGGTCGCCGGCCGCCATCGTCACGAGGAACTGCGCAGCCGAATCCACCTCGGTGAGGAGATCGGTGATGAGCGGTCGCGGACCGGCCCCGGACGTCGGCCAGTCTCTCCATGAACGGAGCGCTTCGTCGCGGATGCCGCTTCGACCGCCATCCGGCGGGAGCGTGACGTGGAGGCCTGGGAGGGCGAGTGGCGCGCCGGGAGCGGCCGAGGGTACGGCCCAGCCGCGATGCTCGGTCTGCGGTGCCGCAAGCCACCATTCCGCGTCCCACGGTGGCGAGTACCAGGCGATGTCGAGCTCGCCGCTCGGGTCGAGGCTGTCCCGCAGAGCGAGCAGATCGCGGTCGACGTCGTCCGTCACCGTCGGGAGCGCTCCCGCGAAGGCGTCGCGGATCGCGTGCTTCTGCGCGACGGAGACGATTGCTTCGAAGCAGCTCGGCCAGGCCAGAGCGAGCAGAGAGCTCCGGATCGGTGGAGCATCACCCTGTACGTCGAGCGTGCGGTCGCGGAAGAGCCAGGGATCGCCGAGCGCGGCTTCGCGATGATCGGACGCGAGGGCGTCCCACTGCCGGACGAAATCGCACAACCAGAGGAGATGCTGTGCGATCTGCTGGTTGAACCCCTGACCGCCGTTGAAGACGCCGCGAGTGTCGAGGGCGTCGACGATCACATCAGGGACCCGGGGGCGATCGGGCAGCACGTCGAGGATCTCCTGCAGAAGAGCGAGCTTCGTCTGCGCCCGGATGTTGATGAGGGGGAGGCGCTGCAGGAAGCAGAGCTCAGCGGCGAGCAGGACGACCGCCCTCGGCTGATCAGTCATCTGCTCGGCGATCCGCTCACGGAAAGTGCCGGTCGACCCGGGTGTCTCGATCGCTCGCCGGAGTGCCGCCGCAGTATCAGCGGTCCAGGTCACCGTCCGGCCGTCGAACGCGGAGGCCTGGCGTCGGAGACCACCGTCGAGGACGACCCGGGCGGCCTGCGCGATCGCCGTCCGCTCCGCCCGGCCCGTCCGTCCGGACGTCTCCGGTTGCTCCGCTGGAACGCCGGGGTCGGTCGTTCCTCTTATGGCCGCGCAGTCCGAGCACCATCCCGGTCGCGTCAGCGTCCTGAGATCGACATCCGGCGCAGCACCCCAGGCCTTCAGCACTTCGTCCTGAGCCCAGATGCGGATCGGAGTCGTCACGCCGTGAGCACATCCTGGGAGATGCAGCTTGCCCGAGGACGCTTCCTCGTAACCGTGCTCGGATGCGGCGAGCCCCCACTCGACGCCGTCGAAGGACCGCGTGGAACCGGAGATGCGCCCTCGAGCTCCCGGAGCAGTGCTGAGCACCAGGAATCCGAGCCCTGTGAGGACCCGCTGTGCCTGGCCGGAGGTGAACTCGCTCCTCTGCAGACCGGTGGCCTCGGAGATCACCTGTTTCACGGGGAAGCGGCTGCCGCTCACCTCGACGGAGTACGTGCTCACCTCGGCCGGCGCGGTACGGGCGAGGGTGCTCTCGACTTGTTCCCGTGTGAGTTCGTAGGTGGCGCCGTTGATCGTGAACTGCACTTCGTCCCCTTCGTCGTTCCGGTGAGTCTGTCGGACGGTACCGACTTTCACCGCATCGGCTCCCTTTTCGCGCCGGGAGAAGAGGGGGTGTCACTGACCGTCTTCGAGTCCGTCTGCTCCGGTCTTGGTACGGGGGAGAGTCCGACGCGATGAGCGCGGAGAATCCAACGGGACGGCGACCGATCGAGAAGGAAGCGACAGCCCTTCCGCAGCGAACCGGACCTCGACCGGTATGGCACGATCAACCCATGCCCGGCTCACTGCACGCCTATGTCGTCGAAGGAACCCGTCTCCGAGTGGATGTGGTCTCGGATCAGGGGGCGACTCTCTCCCTTGCGGGGGAATTCACCGATCTCGAGCCGGTGACGGAGAGCGGTGGCGTTCTCGAGAGCAATCCTGCACTGCGCAGCAACATGTGGGCGTACGCCAAGACCTGGTACCGCGCCCGGATGACGTCCAATGCCGAGGCTCTCGCGCATTCGGATCCGGCCGAGCAGAAGGCAGCTCTCCAGCAGGTGGAGCAGGAGCGGCGGACCGCACAGAAAGTGGCCGAGACGTACGCGAAGACGGCGCAGTGGATCGCGGACGTCGCAGACGACGTCTCGCTGCTGGACGTCCAGCACGGATGGTGCTCGTCGTGCTTCTTCAACACCGAGCACCGGAAGTCGAACCGTCCCGCGGGGCAGCTTCCCGTCTACGTCTGCCAGGGCTGCGGATCCGCGACGCTCCCGTGCGTGGCTGTGGGCTGCGGCAACATGGCGGTGCGCGAGCGCGGCGCTCTGCGCGTCCCCCAGTTCTGCGCCGAGCACAAGCACGAGATCCCGGGCTTCGAGAAGGCCCAGGGGACCTTCGGCGAGCTGCACGACTACGAGGCCTTCCTCGAATACGAGAAGCCCGACCTCGACGCGACCTCGAAGATCATCGTGGGCGGCATCGCTGTCCTCGCGATGGCGGCGCCGGTCGCTCTCCTCGCCGCTCCCGCCATCGGCGGGGCGATCGGCTCGCTCGGCGTCTTCGGCGGATTCACCGGCGCAGCGGCGAGCTCACACGGACTCGCGCTGCTCGGCGGCGGCACCCTCGCAGCGGGCGGGCTCGGCATGGCCGGCGGCACGGCGGTCGTGACGGCCGTCGGAGCGGCGGTGGGAGGTGTCCTCGGGGCATCGGTCGCGAACGCCTACCTGAGCGAGGACAAGTCGTTCCAGATCGAGCTGCTCCGTCCGGGAACGGGCGGCGTCCCCGTGGTCGTCGCTAACGGGTTCCTCACCGACGGTGAGGGAGAGCGGTGGGGCAAGTGGAAGTCGATCGTCGACTCCCGCTACCCGGACTCGCCCGTCTACCGCGTCCGATGGGGGTCGAAGGAGTTGCGGGATCTGACGGATCTCGCCCTGGGCGCAGCAGGCAAGGGCGTCGCCATGGGGCTGCTCAGAGGAGCGGCGGCGCTCGGGCACAAGGCGGGGGCGAAGCTTCTCGGAGGCGTCGCCGGGCCGGCGATGATCGCCTCGGACCTCGCGAGGAACCCCTGGCACGTCGCGAAGAACCGCGCCGACAAGACGGGCGTGATCATCGGTGATCTGCTCGCACGCACGAACGCGGAGTCATACGTGCTCATCGGTCACAGTCTGGGAGCGAGGGCGATGGTCGTCGCCGCGCAGTCCATGGGCACGAAGCCCGGAGGGCCGCGGATCCAGGCCGCACATCTCCTCGGCACCGCGATCGGAGCGAAGAGCAACTGGGACTCGTTGACCGCCTCGGTCGACGAAGCGGTCTACGGCTACCACTCCCGCAACGACGCGATCCTCAAGTTCGTCTACCGGACGGCTCAGGCCGGTGAGACGGCAGCTGGTCTGGTGGGCTTCATCCCCGCGTCCAGCAAGCTGCAGAACATCGACGTCTCGGATCGTGTCCAGACGCACTTCGAGTATCAGGACAACGTCGAGCTCCACCACGCCGTCTGAGCGGTGCCGGGCGGGAGGTCGGTGACCTCTCGCCCGCGATCAGTCGATCCGCTGGTCCTTCGTCCATCCGCGCAGGACTCGCCGACGACCGCCGGCTCGGCCGTTCGGCCCTCGAGCGACGAGCGCTGTCCGAGCTAGCGCCCGTCCCCACCCAGCCGCTCACTCATCCCCGCGACCTCCTGCCACGCCCCGGTCGCCCGTTCCTCCGCCGTCGCCTCCCGCAGCAGCGCGGTGAGCCGCTCCCGCAGCCGCAGCTCCGCCTCGGTCATCGCGCTCTCGTGCCCCCGCGCGAGGAGGTACGAGTGGGCGTCCGTCGCGAAGGCGGCGAGGGCGTCGAGGAAGATCTCGAGGACGCGGGCGGCCTCGCCGACGCGGGACGGATCGCGGGGCACCGGCAGCATCGGCACGAGCCGCAGCCTCCCCTGCCAGAGGCGCTCGTCGAGCGGATCGGCGAAGAGGGTGAGGGCGGTCGCGAGCGTTCCCGAGGCGGAGGAGGGGAACGCGCGGCGGACGTCATGGACGATCTCGTGGAAGTGGTCGTCGGTGAGGCCGAAGCCGACGAAGAGCAGGTGCCGGGTCGCGAGGGTGGCCTTCACGATCGAGGAGAGGGCGCGGCGGGAGGAGTCGAAGCCGAGGTAGTCGTCGCGGGTGAGGACGATCGAGGACGGATCGTCGACGGTGCCGTGGAGCTTGAGCAGCCAGCGCTCGTGGTCGCCCTCGTGGTCGCCGGGGATGACGGCGCGGGGGACGCCCGCGTCCTCGGACGCCGTCTCGAAGAGGCGGTCGTAGTTGAGCGTGATGGCCTGCTCGGAGTCGATCGCGGTGAGGAGCGCCGGAGCGAGACCGTACCGCTCGAGGGATCCGATCTCACGGGCGACGGCCTCGGCGAACCGTCCGGGCTGCTCCTCGTCGAAGAGCGTCGCGAGGTAGGACGCCTGGTCGAGCACGTTCTTCCCGCTGAGGACCGCGGACGTCTCGGAGTCGAGCCCGATCTCGCGGCCGAGCTCCTCGAGCAGTCCGTCCCAGGAGGGGCCGCCGGCGCTGACGCTGGTCCCGGCGCCGAGGAAGGGCACGAGCCGGCGGCGCCGGGCGCGCTCGGCGAGGCTCTGCGCCTCCTCGAGGGCCGGAGCCTCCAGCTCGGGCCAGGACGTCGCGGGATCGAGTCGCCGCCTGGACTGGGCGAAGGCGTGGACGTCGGCGCGGAGGGTGACGATCGCGATGTCGACCTGGAACGCCTCGGCGGCCTCCCGCAGCACGCGGAGCTGCTGGGCGAGCACGGCGTCGCGGAGGGTCCCTGATCCTCCTCCCGCCGTCGCGAAGAGCGGCACGGCCAGGAGCGGCAGCGGCCGCCTCGTGCGCCGATCTCTCGTCGCCGTCCGCGCGGCGACCTCGACGAACGCCCGGAGGCGGCGGGCGATGTCGGCGAGTCCTTCGCTGTCCTCGGCGTCGTGCACGGCGCGATCGGGGACGGCGGTGAGGACGGGAGTGGGCTCGCCGTTGCGCGGCGCGAGCGGCAGTGCCGCCTGTCGGCCGTCCGAGAACTCCGGAGTCAGCGCGGCGCGTGCGCGATCCTCCAGCTGCGGCACCCCGCGCCAGAAGTCCGTGAACGAGAGGAAGCGGTCCGTCGGCAGGAGCCACGCGTCGCAGGCGAAGTGGAGGAGGCTCCCGCGGGTGACGAAGAGATGAGGTCGAGGCACGGCCTCTTCCTATCAGCATCGCTCAGTCGCCCGGGAGGGCTCGTTCTCCGCGTCGAGAACGAGCCCTCCCGGGCGACTCGGTGCAGACGGCCGGGAGTCACGCGAGCATCCGATGCCGATGTGACGCCGACGTCAGCGCCCCAGCACTCCCGCGTACACCGCGAGGTACTCGTCGACCATCCGATCCACCGCGAAGCGGCGGCGCGCTGTCTCCCGGACGGACGCGCGGTCGAGGAGCCCGACCCGCTCGACCGCGGCGACCGCCTCCGACAGGGAGCCCACCGCGTACCCGGTGACGCCCTCGTCGATGATCTCGGCCATGGATCCGCGGCGGTACGCGATCACCGGCGTCCCGCACGCCATCGCCTCGACGACGGAGAGGCCGAACGGCTCGTCGAAGCCGATCGGATGCAGGAGCGCGAGCGCCCCGCCGAGCACGAGGGCCCGCTCCTCCGGCCCGACCGAGCCGCGGTAGACGACGCGCGTCCCGTCGACGAGCGGCTCGACCTCCTCGCGCCAGTAGCGCTCGTCCTGCACGATGCCGCAGATGAGGAGGCGGCGCCTGGCCGCGGCGGCGATCCGGATCGCCTCCGCCGTGCCCTTGTCGGGGTGGATCCGGCCGAGGACCACGAGGTCCTCTCCTCCGGATCCGGCGGGGAAGCCGTCCACGTCGATCCCGTGGTGCACCGTCGCCGCGTAGTCGAGCTCGGGGGAGCGGTCGCTGTCCGAGATCGACACCAGGTGCGCGGTGCGCGGATGCCGCAGCGCCTCGCGGTAGGCGGGCAGGATCTCGGGCCCCGAGAAGCCGTGCACCGTCGTCACCAGGAATACGGCCGCGGCGGCGTCGACGTCGACGCGGCGGCGGATCAGGAGGCCGGCGCCGCGAGTGGCGTCCTCGAGGCCGTGCCCGGCGGGGAGGACCTACTCGAGGAGGAAGGCGCGCCCGTTGATCAGCAGCGTGTCGCCGTCGGTCGCGGCGAGAACGCCGAACTCGTCGACGGAGCGGGTGGAGTCCCCGGCGGTGTCCGAGGTCGCGGCGACAGCGGGAGTGGCTGCGGCGGCGGTGAGGAGGAGCCCGCAGGCGAGTGCGGTGATCACGGTCGTGCGGTTCATCGGCGTCGTCCTTGGCGTCGTGGTGGGCCGCTTCTCGTGGAGGCGGCGGGAACTGGTTCCGAGCCTAGGGCGCTGAGCCCGTCAACGCCCTGGGTCGTTCCTTGGGTTCAGCTATGAAGTACCGTGCAGCCATGCCCTGGGGACGCCTCTACTTCGCCGTGCAGGCCCTCGGCGGCGCGGCCTGGTGGGTCGCCGTGGCGCTCGTCCCCGCGGTGCGGATCGCGACGCTCGGCAGCCTCGATCCCGTCCCTGTCGCGGCTCTCGACCTCCCGCTGTTCGTCGGCGCCTCCGCTCTCGCCGCCGCCGGGATCCGCTGGGCGGCCGTCACCGCGACGGCCTGGACGCTCCTCGTCGCGGTCGCCCTGGCCGTCTGGGCCACCCTGACGGGGGAGGCGGGCTGGGGCGTCGTCGCGATGATCGCCGCGGCGGGCGGCTCCGTCGTCGCGGCGTGCCTGCTCCTGCTCGGCCGGGTGCCCACGCGCTGGATCGCCTCCGGTCCCTTCACCTTCCGGGTCGCGACCGCGGGCCGCCGACCCGGATCGCACCTCGCCGCGACCCTCGGGCAGATCGCGGTGTTCTGGGGTGGCGCGCTGGTCGTCGTCCCGCTGGTGATCGCCGCGCTGGAGGAGCGCTGGGGCGTGGGCCTCGGAGCGGCGCCGCCCGCGGTCGTCGGCGTCGGCGTCCTGCTGCTGGTCGCGGCGAGCGCGCTCGGGATCTGGTCGGGGCTCACGATGTCGCTCCTCGGCGACGGCACGCCGCTGCCGATCGCGATGACCAATCGGCTGGTGATCGCCGGCCCCTACCGCTGGGTCCGCAACCCGATGGCGGTCGCCGGCATCGTGCAGGGAGCGGCGGTCGGGCTGCTGCTCTCGTCGTGGCTGGTCGTGCTGTACGCGCTCCTCGGCGCCGTCGGCTGGAACCAGGCCGTGCGCCCGCTGGAGGAGGCGGATCTCGCCGCCCGCTTCGGCGCCGACTTCGAGCGCTACCGCTCGCGCGTCCGCTGCTGGGTGCCCCGCCGCCCGGAGCCGCTGCCGCGCCGGGGGTAGCCGCTGCCGCGACGCGGTCGTCGAGGCGTCCCGCTCCCGCCGGGACGCCGCCGCCAGGCCGGCGTCTCGCCGACGAGGGCGGTGTCTCGAGGTGACGGACGCGCCTCTCGCGACGGCTCCGCGCCTCGCCCGCCGACCCCGTCACTCCGCGGTGCGCCCGCGCCCCACCACCGCGGCGACCAGCCCCGCCGACACCGCGGCCAGCGCGACCAGCACCCCGCCCACGCCGAGCAGTCCCGCCACGAGCGGAGTCGCGAGCGCCAGCGCGACACCGGGGAGCGTCAGGCGCGCGGGCATCGGCTGGTGCTCGCCGAGCGGCGCGTGCACCGCCCACAGGGTCAGGACGAAGACCGCGACCGGCACCGCGACGGCCGCGCCGATCACCGTGTCGGACGCCTCGAGGTGGCCCGCGGTCGCAGCGACGGCCGCCTCCAGCCCGGACCCCAGCGCCGCGAGGGCCGCGAACGCCGCGAAGTGCGCGTAGCCCCAGCGGTAGGAGAGGCCGCGCCGCCGCTCCAGCAGCTCGCCGGAGGGATGCGAGAACGACAGCCACCACAGCGCGAACACGATCACCAGCCCGCAGGCCGCGACCAGCACGAGCGAGGCGCTGACGCCCGCCTCCGTCACCGCCCGCTGCACGCCCATCACCGCCGCGAGGACGCCCTCGCCGAGCAGGATGATCGTGAACAGCCCGTACCGCTCGGCGACGTGGTGCGGATGCCAGTTCGCGTCGCCCGCCCGCTGCGCCCAGAGGGGCACGGCCAGCTCGCAGACGACCAGGAGCAGGAAGCTCACCACCCCGACCTCCTCGGGCAGGAGCAGCCGCAGCAGCCAGCAGACCTGCACGATCGAGAAGCCGACGGCGTTGCGCACGGCGGAGGTGCGGTGCTCCGGAGTGGACACGGCCACGCGGATCCACTGGCTCACCAGCGCGAACCGCATGATCGCGTAGCCGATGGTGATCGCCCGGTAATCGCCCTCCTCGAAGCCGGCCGGCACTCCCGCCGCGAGCACCAGGACGCCGGCCATCTGGGCGAGGGTCAGCAGCCGGTACGGCACATCGTCGGTGTCGTACCCGGACGCGAACCAGGTGAAGTTCATCCACGCCCACCAGATGGCGAAGAACACCATGCCGAAGGGGAGGAGCCCCTCGGCGAGGTGCCCCTCCTCGGTCGCGTGTGCGAGCTGCTGGGCGATCTGCGCGATCGCGACGACGAAGGTCAGGTCGACGAGCAGCTCGAGCGGACTCGAGACGCGGTGCGCCTCGTCGATCGCGCGCGGCTGCATCCGCACGCGGAGGGGGTGCGCGGGGGAGGCGGGCATGCGCTCATCCTGCACCCGGAGGGCTTCTGCGCGAGTGCCGCGCCCGCCTCCCGCGACCCTCGGCGCCCGCCCTCGCATCGAGTGTCCAGAAGTCGTCGCACTCGAGCGCGAGTGCGACGACCATCGGACACTCGCGGTCGGCCGGACCTCGCGGGGCCGGGCTCACACTCGCCGGGTACGTCGCAGCCGCGCCCCGCGCCGGCCCGCGCAGGACCCCCGCCTACGATGGGTCGGGATGTCCCCCGAATCCGCGCTCGCCGCCCCGACCCGCGCGTCCCCGGGCGCCCGGCGGTCGCGGCGCGGGCCGCTCCTCGGGCTCGCCCTGGTCGCCGTCCTCGTGGCGACGCGCCTGCTCGCCCCGGACGCGGCGGGCGACGCCCTCTCGGACGCGATGCGCGACTTCCTCACCCTCTCGATCAGCGTCGTCATCGAGTCGCTGCCGTTCGTGTTCCTCGGCATCGTCCTCTCGATCGCGGTGCAGCTGTGGGTGCCCGAGGCCGTGCTGCTGAGGATCCTGCCCAAGCGGGCGCTCCCGCGGCGGCTCGTGATCTCGCTGCTCGGCGTGCTCCTCCCGGTCTGCGAGTGCGGCAACGTGCCGCTCGCGCGCGGGCTGATCGTCAAGGGCCTCTCGGTGTCGGAGTCGATGACGTTCCTGCTCGCCGCGCCGATCGTGAATCCGATCACCATCGTCACGACCTACCAGGCCTTCGGCTGGGCCGACGGGATCCTCGTCTGGCGCATCGTCGGCGGCTTCGCGATCGCGAACCTCGTCGGCTGGATCTTCAGCCGCCACTCCGAGCCGATGAGCCTGCTCACCGACCGCTTCCGCGCTGCCTGCGAGGCGGGCGAGCGGCCCTCCCGCTCCCTCCGCGACCGCTCCCGGCGCAGCGTGCTGCTGTTCGCCGAGGAGACCGGGGCGATGATGCCGGCGCTGTTCGTCGGCGCCGCCATCGCGGGGCTGATCCAGGTCGGCGTCTCGCGCGACGTGCTGACCACGCTCGGCGGCGACCCGCTCTGGTCGGTGCTGGCGCTGATGGTGCTCGCCTTCGTCATCTCGATCTGCTCGAACGTCGACGCGTTCTTCGTGCTCTCGTTCGGCTCCACGTTCCTGCCGGGAGGCATCATCGCGTTCCTCGTCTTCGGTCCGATGATCGACGTCAAGATGCTCGCGCTGCTGCGCACCACGTTCTCGGCCGCGACGCTGGTGCGCGTCACCGTGCTGGTCGCCCTCGCCGCCGCCGCGCTGGGACTGGCGGTGAACTATGCGCTCTGAGCGCCTCCTCGCCCGCTGGAAGGGCGTCGTCCTCAGCCTGATCGGCGTCGTCTCGACTTTGTGGCTCGCGGCGACCGGCCGACTCGGCCTCTACATCCACCCCCGCTACTTCGAGTTCTCGGTGGTGCTCGCGGTGATCGCAGGAGTGCTGCTGATCGCGGCGTTCGCGGTCGTGCCGGGCGCCGAGGAGGACGCCCACGAGCACGAGGACGACGTCGAGCACCTCCACGCCCCCGTGCCCGCCCGCCCCTGGCGCCGGGTGGTCGCGGTCGCGGCCGGAGTCGCGGTGATCGCCTCCGCCGCCGTCGCCCTGCTCGTGCTCCCGCCGGCCGCCCTCACCGCCTCGACCGCGACGCAGCGCGAGGTCAACACCAGCGCCGTCGACGCCTCCGTGACCGCTGCGGCGCCCACCGGCGACACGGCCTCGTTCAGCGTGCGCGACTGGGCGACCCTGCTGCGTCAGGGCGCGAGCGAGCAGTTCCTCGCCGGCCGCACGGCGACGGTGAGCGGATTCGTGACCCCCGACGCCTCCGACCCCGAGAACGTCTTCTACATCGCCCGCTTCGTCGTCACCTGCTGCGCGGTGGACGCGCAGCCGGTGGGCGTGCCGGTCTACCAGGCCGGCTGGGCCGACACCTGGTCGGAGGGGCAGTGGCTGGAGGCGAGCGGCGGCTTCGGCGCGAACCCGAGCGTCACCAGCGCCGAGGCGGTCGTGCTGGAGCCGGAGGCGGTCACTCCGATCGACGAGCCGGCGATGCCGTATGTCTACTGAGCGCGGCGCGTCTCCGGAGGACGGCGCGTCTCCGGAGGACGGCGCGTCTCTCGAGCCCGGCACGTCGGCGCAGAGCGGGCGACGGGACGATGGCGGCGCTCCCGGCCTCGACTCCGCAGGCGCCTCCCGCTTCCCCCGCCTGTTCTGGGCGGTCGTCGCGGTGCTCGTCCTCGCGGTCGGAGGCCTGACCGCCGCCACCGTCGCGAAGGGGCCCCGGGTCGCCTCCCTCGAGGTCAGCACCGACGGCGTCGTCGAGCGCGACGGCTCCCGAGCCCGCCTGCACCTCGACCAGGCGCTCGAGCCCGACGCTCTCGACCGCGTCCGCGTCGCTCCGGACGCCCCGCACACCGCCGAGCTCGACGGCGGCGTGCTCACCGTCACCTTCACCGACACCCTCCGCTACGCCACCCGCTACGAGATCGGGATCGACGACGCCCGCAGCGCCGCGACCGGCTCGGCCGCCGACGTCTCCGCCTCCTTCACCACGAAGGACCCCGACCTCTTCACCCTTGATCGCACCGCCGACGACCCCTCGCAGCCCGACGCCGTCCGCGTCCGCCCGCTCTCCGGAGGCGACGCCCGGGTCCTCGTCACGGCCGACCGGATCCAGGACTACGCCGTCGTCGGCCCGGTGCTGGTCGTCGTGACCATCGAGCCGGACGACACGAACCTCCTCCGCACGGTCACGCTCGACACCGGCTCCGAGGGCGTCATTCCGCTGCCCGGCCCCGGGACCGTGCGCGAGCTGCACTCCTCGCCCGAGAAGGGCGTGCTCGGCTGGACCTTCACCGGGCAGGCGCCGTCGGGCCCGCTCGACCGCGCCCTCTACTCCTACGACCTCACCGACCAGAAGGCCGAGGCGGTCCCCGTGGTCGGGATCGACGGCGGGCCGCTGCGGGCGCGCGACTGGATGTTCGTGCCCGGCACCACCTCCGTCGTCACCCACTCGCTCGACGACACGGTGCTCCTGCTCGACCTGCTGACGCCCGGCTCGATCAGCCCGCTCGGGCAGCACGCGGAGCTGCGCGGATTCGTGCCCGGCGCGAACCGGCTCGTGGTCGCCGATCCGGAGTCGGGCTCGCTGATCGACCTGGCCGACGGCTCGGTCGAGACGCTCGCCCTCCCGCCGGCGGACGTGAGCGCGACCGCGTCGCCCGTGCAGATCCTGCTCCTCGACTCCGGGAGCTACGTCGAGCTCGAGGCCGAGTACGCGCCGGAGACGGGGGCGACCCAGTACTCCGTCGTCCGCGTCGACGCGTCCGGCACCTCGGAGGTGTTCCGCACCTCGCCGACGGGGCGCATCCGCGGCGTCTGCCTCTCGCCGAACGGGCAGTACCTCGCCGTCGAGACCGTCTCGGTCGAGGGTCGGCCGGACGACTACCCGGGCGAGCCGGGCTTCAGCGCGACCTCGACCGTGCTCGTCGACCTCGGCACCGGCGACACCGCGCGCAGCGTCAACGGGCGCTCGCGCGACTGGTGCGCGTAGGGGGCCGGCCTGACGACCGGCTCGTCCACCTGACTGATTGCTGGCGGCCCGGAAGTACCGGATCGTTCAGCAGATCATCGAGAACGACCAGCGCGCCGAGCTGAGCGTCGCGGACCGCACCGCCGCGTGGGCGCAGCTCGCGTTCGAGGGCGTGTCCGCCGCAGCGATCGCCAAGCGCACCGGCACCAAGACCGACGCGGTGAAGAAGGGGCTTGCGGTCGCGGAGTCCGCGACCGTCACGTCCGTTCTGCACGAGCACGAGCTGACCCTGGACCAGGCGGCGGTGCTGTTGGAGTTCGAGGACGACGCCGACGCCCGCGCGAACCTGATCGAGGTCGCCACCCATGACCCGGCCCGGTTCGAGCACACCGCGCAGACCCTCCGCGACGAGGCCGCGCACCAGGGGCTCCTCGCGGCGACCGCCGCCGAGTACACCGGCAACGTCTTCCAGATCCTCACCCGCTCCGACGCCTACGGCGACCAGGCGACGTGGACGCCGATCCGGCAGCTGCGCGGCGAGGACGGGAAGAGCGTCACCCCTGAGCAGGTCGCCGCCGCTCCCGGCCGCGGAGTGCTCATCGACACCAGCTGGCGCGGCGAGGTCGAGGTCACGCTCCTGGTTCAGGACCCGACCGCCGCGCCGGATTCACCTACGCCTACGGAGCCCCCGAGCAGCCGCAGACCGAGGAGGAGGCCGAGGAGGAGCATGCCGAGAAGTCCGCGGAGCGGAAGGTGCTCATCGCCAACAACAAGGCGTGGAAGGCGGCCGAGAAGGTGCGCCGCGAGTGGATCGCGACGTTCCTCGCCCGCAAGACCCTCCCCAAGGACGCGGATCGCGTCATCGCCCTGGGCCTCACCGCTCACCGGTTCGCGGTGTCGTCGGGGATGAGCAACGGCAGCGACCTCGCGCACGCGTTGCTGCGCATCGAGCGCCCCTCCGGCTACCGCGTCGACGCTCTCGCAGCGCTGGTCGAGGCGAACCCCGCGAAGGCCCGCCTGGTCGCGCTGGCCGTCGTGCTCGGAGGCCAGGAGGCGCACACGAGCAAGGAGTCCTGGCGCCGCGGCGACAAGCGCACGGCCGAGCACTTCCGCCAGCTCGCGGCCTGGGCATACGCGCTCTCCCCGGTCGAGCAGGTCGTCACCGGCGACAGCACCCCCACCGACGCCGCAGGGCTCAGCTAGCCCACCCGGCGGGGACCGGCTCGCGCCGGTCCCCGCCCCTCCTCTTCTCCCACTGCTGCACAGGAAGGCCCGACCATGACCACCACGACCACCGCACCCCGCCCCGCCCACCGCTTCGACCCGTACCAGGAGTGATCGACCTCGAAATCGGATCGCTCCGCTCCCAACTCGGCGCCCGCGGTCAGCCGAAGCACCAGCATCGCCTGCACGATCCACCTCACCCGGAAAGGGGACTTAGTTAGACCGTCTAGAAAATCTAGGCTGTGACCGCTCGATCGGCGATCCCTGGCTGCTGGTCGTTCGAGGTTGGCGCGCGTTCGGCCAACCGGCAGCGAGGGGTGCACCGACCCGAACGGTTGCACCCCTCGCTGTAATTGTGAAGCCACCAGAGCCCGTTGACGAGAGGGCCCGGAGGCGCCGAGACATTTTCGAGGGTCGATGCCGGTGAGGGTCAGGCGAAAGCGCTGCCCGCCAGCGGATGCGCGAGCAGGATCCCCGCGATGAGGACGAGTGCGGCGCTCGGCAGCACGAACTCGACGGGGCGTTTTCCGTGGCGGCTCAGCGCGGAGGGCGCCAGATGGATGAGCACGCCGACCGTGAGCAGGGCGGCGCACGTGAGAAGACCCCATCCGCCGATGAAGAGCAGACTGACTCCCGGGCCACCCGACTCGGGGATCCCGTACCAGACGGCGTCCGCGATCCAGAGTGTTGCGGCGGCGACGCCGGTTGACGCGAGAGCGACCCAGGACACAACGGAGCTAGAGCCGGTCGAGGTCGATCTCCTGGTGTCCACCTGCCGAACGCTAGGGCAGCCGACGGCGCTGGACAACGAAGCCGGAATGAACAAGAGGTGGACGTGAATCCGTCCGGCGACGGACGGCCGTGCCCCTTCAAGGAGTTGCCGGTGGACTCCCGAGCGCAGCGTCGTCGTGTCTCGTTGCCCTGCGGTCGGGGATCGAGGAGCGGGGAGGGGGAGGCGCCGGCTGGTGGACCGACAGGTCGGCTTCGCTTGCAGTTCCCGCAGCGGAGGATCGCCATGCTCACCGGCGGTGCCGACTCGCTGCCCGTGAGGGGAGCTCTCGCTGAGCTGGCGGATGAGCCGATCGGCGATCGGGTTCAGCCGGTGAGCCGGCGGACCTGTTCAGCGGAGAGCTGGCGGTCGGCGAAGAGCACGACTCGTGCGGTCGGGTCTGGGCTGTGCGCGTCCGGACCCTCCCATCTGAGCGCGAGGCCGAGTCGCTCGATGGTGCGGCGGGAGCGTGCGTTGCGTTCTGCGACGACCGCGGTGACGGGCAGCTCCGGTCGGAGGCGGTGGGCGAGTTCGATGCCGGCGAGGGCGACCTCCTGCGCGTAGCCCTTGCTCCAGTGGTCGGGGTGGAGGGTGAACGCCACATTCCAGGCTGCATCGGAGAGCAGAGTGCATCCACCCATTCCGATCAGATCACGGCTGTCGATGGGGGAGTCGCGCCGGCGGATCACCCAGCTGCTGAGTCCGTCCCGTGTCCACTGGGTCCTTCGATACGCGATCACGGCCCGGGTCTGATCGGCGGAGAGATGGAGGAGGAGCGGATCCTCTTCCGCGATCCGCGGATCGGTGTAGAGGCGGAACAGCTCGTCCAGGTCGGTCTCGGCGGGCCGGCACAGTCGGAGCCGGTCGGTGAGCACGTCGAGGTCCCGTGGGGCACAGGCCTGTCCGTCGCTCACGCTCATGGGATGAGGTTGCCATGACCCGACCGCTCGACCAGCGTTGAGTGCGCATGTGATCCGGTCGCGCGAGGTGGCCCGTACGCGGATCGGTGGCCGGAGGTCCTCAGTTGCTGACGTGAGTCAGAGTCCGCGCGTACTCGATCATCGGATGACCACCGAGCGGATGCGGCGCGGGATCCCCGTGAGGCTCGAAGCCGGACGCCTTGTAAAGCCCTTCCGCCCGATCGTTTCCGGCGCGGACGTGCAGCTTCAGGACGAGGTAGCCGAGCTGAGAGGCGGACTGGACCGCGTCGTCGAGCAGTGTCCGGCCGAGCCCGCGCCCTGTCTCGCTCGGTGCGACGGCGAGCAGTTCGAGCAGCGCACTGTGTCGGCCCGGACCATCGCCCGTGTCGACGGTGAGAGCGAACCCGAGGGGATCCGAGCCGATGACGGCGAACCGAACGAGAGGCCGGTGGAACTTCGCTCGAGCCCTCTCGGCGACCGCGTCGTCCTGACTGCATCCGTCTCGTGCTCTGAGTGCCTCCAGCCAGAGGTCGATGCAGGGCCCGCGATCGTCAGGCGAACCGGCTCGGATCTTCATGCGCTGAGGCTATCGAGGCAGCCATCGGACATGTTCCGAATCCGAGTCGCGTCCTCGTTGTGGACGCCGGCTCGCCGGCTGACGCTGGACAGCAGCTCGCCGAGGCGTGGTCGTGTCACCGAACGAGACGTCGGGCGAAGGACCGGCACATGCTCCGAGGGGCGGGCGTGCGCGAGGAGCGATTCGTACAGTGGAGGTATGAGTGTGACGAAGGAGACGGGTACCGCGCGGCGGAGCGGACGAGGGTGGACGCGGGCTGCGTTCGTGCTGGGCGTTCTCGCCGTCGTGTCCTACGCCGTCGGATACCTGGCGGTGGCCCACCTGTGGGTGGGCGATCCCCTGGTCATCGGAGTCGCGACCACGCTGCAGTACCTTCTCCCGCTGGCCGGCGTCCTCGTCGGTCATCAGGCGCGACGACACGTCGGTCCTCGCTGGGAGTCGACGGTGGGACTCGTGCTCTCCTACCTCTTCCTGGCCTTTGCCGTGGTGCCGGTCGTCATCGGCTTGGCCGGACTGCTGCTGGCACGCTGATCGATCGACGACCCGGATCATTCAGCGGTTCACGCGATTCGCGGCCGTCTGAACGATCGGCAGCTTCTTCGCACGAAGGGTGGCGGCGAGGAGCCAGCCGAGGAGGGAAGCGATTCCTGCCGTGACTGCGTATTCCGTGATGAGGCCCGCGGAGGAGGGCCAGGTCGCGTTTCCCGACGCGAGTACCAGTGCGGTGGAGGCGGCGGCGCCGATCGCGAGTCCCAGGCCCAGGAACGCGGCCGCCTGCCCGACGCGCGGGAAGCGGAGTGTCCGCCGGTCGAGCCAGAGACTCGAGGGAAGCCATAGGAGTGCGCCCGCGACAGTGAACGCAGCTGCCGTGCCCGCGATGAGCCCTGCTGCGGACCCGCCCGATACATCCCAGCTGCCCGCGGTTCGCAGCAGCGCAAGGACCGCAACGGCAGGCCACGCCAGAATGCCCCATGCCAGTTCTCGTGCATCCATGAGCATCATGGTCCGGCACGTCGGTGAACACGCCATGAATCAGAACGTTCAGCACTCCACGATCATGTGTTCCGTAAGGGGATGGTTGAGCGGGCCATCTTCGTCGTCCGCGTGGACTCATCCCTCCACAGGACCGGGGCACGTCTCGGGGCTGAAATCGGAGGTTGCGGTGGTTGCGTCCGGGCAGAGGCCGGTGGTCCAACCGTGATCATCCGCGTAGGAGTTGCATTCGTTTGTCAGAGAGAAGACGATCCCTGCGTTCCAGGGTGCCGTGTAGGCGAAAGAGACGACGGGATCCCCTTCATCCGTGAGAGAACTTCAGGCGAGCTCCGCCTCCTCGCCCGCTGCTGCTGCCGTGTCGAGGCATGCGACCGCGTTGATGGGCACGAGCTCGGTTTGATCAAGCACGAACTCTCCGCAGGTGTCGGCAGCGTTGCCTTCCTGCACGATCAGCGGCGCGTCGCGCAACGCGCGAGCTGCCCGGATCGGATCACCCTCCGGAGCTGGTGAACCTGAGTACGCGGCGAGCATCAGTGCGCCAGCAGCAATGAGCGCCGTAGCGGCGCAATGCCGTCCCGCCATTCCCTCGCCTGTTCGTTTCACGGCGCCACCGTACTCAAGACCGCGCCTTTGTCTACTTGCAACCGGCAGGCGGGGCCGGCACCGTCCCGTATCGGGATGGTTCACCGGGCCGATCTGGTGCCCGGCCGTGGAAGACTCGTTGGGCCGACGACAGCGGAGCGTGACGCCAGTAGTGAGCCTCATCCGCTCCAACAGCCTCTCCGGCGCAGCGCAGTATGCGTACGCCGCGACAGTTCCCGCCGGCTCGCGCATGATCTTCCTCGCCGGAGATGTTGCACTGGACGCGGTAGATCCCCTGCCCCGGAGTTGCCGTCACTTCGTCCCTAGTCTTTTCCTATGAACGCATCGAGCTCATTGCCCTCTCTTGACGGTTACCGCTTCGCGGCTGTCCGCGACACAGTCGGCGGCGAAGTAGGACCTGAGACTGTCTTCGACTACCACGAAGCGGACGGCGAGGTGTGGGCCACCTACGCCGGCGGCGCAGTCCGGCGGGGATTCCTTGTCGGCACTCGAACCGGTGACACGGTGGCGTTCCGCTACTGCCAGCTCAACGAGGACGGCGAGACCTCGACGGGATCCTGCGTCTCCGAGATTGTTCTCGACCCAACTGGGCTGCTTCGAATGAAGGAGACGTGGGCCTGGGAATCAAAACCCGGTAATGGCACCAGCGAAGTCACGGAGATCATCGTCCCTCGCCTAGCATCGGTCGTCACAGAACCCCGAACCCGACCCTTTCACGAGTCGTAGAATGAGTGACAAGTTATAGGACAACACTGCTCGGCGCGCCGCGTTTGTGGAGTTGATCGCTAAGTGGCGGCGTCTCTTGATCGTTGCGTGGCGCTGGTTGCCGATGACGAGGATGCTGGCAGCGGCTTCGATGACGTCGTCGGTAATGGTTTCGAGGTCGTTGATCTTGAGCACGCGGGCAATCTGCGGAAAGAGTCGTTCGAGTAGGCGGAAGTTGCCGCGGGTGATGCGTTCGATGGAGGCGATGGCTTGGGCGTCGGTGAAGTCGTCGGGGTCGAGGGTGCGGCCGAGGCGCTTCCAGTGGCGGTCGAGGACGAAGAGGAGTTCGTCGCGACCGAGGGCGCGGTAATGGTGGGAGAAGCCGAGGCGGCTGTAGAGCTGCGGGTAGTGGCGGAAGCGTTGGTCGATGCCGGGCATGCCGATCAGAATTATGGAGAGGTGTTCGCGGTCGTGTCGGTCGCGGAGCAGCTCGAGTGCGGTGGGTGTGAGTCGTTCGGCTTCGTCGATGATGAGTAGCTCGACGAGGTGAGCCACTGGTCGTGCTTTGAAAGGCGGGTCAGGTTCGAGGGAGCGCAGATGTTCGTCGGCGCAGAGGCCGACTTTGATTTGCCAATGGTCGATGTCGTGCATGAGGTCTTTGGGTCGGCAGAGTACTTCGGGTGTGTAGAACACGGTGCGGGATCGGTTGGCGAGGGCGTAGTGCTTGGCGTCGTGATCTCCTCGCGGGCCCCATTCGTTGATGTAGGGCTCGAGAGCGTCCCAGTTCGCATAGCGGTGGGCGGAGTTGGTCTTGCCGACACCAGCATCACCGTGACAGATGCCGATGGTTCGTTCCTTGCGGACGGCGTTGGCGAACTCGGTGAAGCGTCGGTGCTCTTTGGTCACGATGAAGGCCTGGTTCATCACTCGTCCTCTTCATAGGTGCGTAGCCGGCGCCGATGGGGAACGGGCGCGACGCTGTGCGGCTCCTCCCGGACGGTGGCGGTGGGAATGCGGTCGTTGATGACGTGCCGGAGTTGTCGTCGGCGGGCGCGGCGGGCGGCTTCGATGTCGCGGAGGCTGAGTCGGAGGTTGGGGTGAGCTTCGTCGACGGCAACACAGACGAAGGTGTCGCGGTCGTAGACCCGGATCTCTGAGACGTCACGTGGGTCATATCGAATCGTGACGGTGTGCCCGACGAAGGGTGCGAGCGTCGGGGCGAGGTAGCGCTGGCCCTGGAAGTGAACGCCATCGCGCTGCACGACGCGATTCTTCGGAACAGTGAGAAGAAGCCCATCGAGCTGTTCGAGGCCGTCAGGCATACGCGGGAGCCAGCCGTCAGCAACCCATGCGTCTCGCGGAGAGGCTTCGAGCTCGCGATGCGCGCTCGTTGTAGGTCCTGACGAAGGCGCCGATCGCCTGGTCGAGGGCCGCCAGATCAAGTACTGGGTGGGGGCTTCTGCTGCCGGGCCCGAGGTGCCCCGGGAGGGTAGCGAGGAGTTCGGTGTTGATGGTGCGGAAGAAGCGTTCGATCTTGCCGCAGCCCTGGGGTCTGCCGACGATGGAATGGATGATGCGGATGCGCAGCTCGATGGCGGTGCGCTCGAGGTGGTGGCTGGTGAAGTCGGAGCCGTGGTCGACGTGGAGAACGTCAGGTATCCCGCACATAGCCTACGTCGGGTCGGGCTTTCTCCAGATCGCCTGACGGAGAGCAAGTGCTGTGTTCATCGCGGACGGTGCCCCGGCGAAGACGATGTAGCCGCAGATCGCGCGCGAATAGTCGTCCATCACGATCGTCAGCCACGGCCGATCGGGCGCGCCCCCGGTGCCCATGATGAGGATGTCGAGTTCGGTGTGATCCGCCTGCCACATGTGGTTGGGACGTTCGGCGCGTCGGCGAAACACCAGCTCGTGCTTGTCTCGATAGGCGGCCGGTCCTTCCAACGCGAGTGTTACGAGCGCCGGGTCTAGAGCTTGCACGATTTCCCTGACGGTGGCGTAGCTCGGCGCCGACAGGCCATGATGATCTGCTTCAGCGCTTGCTAGGCGGTGCAGCGTGGTCAGCGCTGGTCGCGGCCTGCTCAAAGCCAGTCGTTCGATGAACGCCACGAGCTCAGGCGGCGTTCGACGTACACCAGCGTCCGATCGCTGGTGCGGATCGAGAGCAGTGACGCCGCTTTCTCGGTAGAGCTGATGCCAGCGCTGTAGTGTGCGGAGGCCGATGCCGATGTCTCGTGCGAGGGCGGCGAGGGGTATCTGATCTTCGACGTGAAGTCGGAGAATTCGCCACCGCTCGTCACCGTCCATGGCATTTGCTACATGGCGGTGCTCTCGCGGCCGGCGAGGGCTTGCTGGTGACGGTAGAGGGTGGCGCGACTCCAGCCAACGAGTCGTGCTGCGTCTTCGGCGGTGCGGCCCTTCGCTCGAGCATCGGAGGCGATGGCGAGCTTGTCGGCGATTACTGCAGGATCGGACAGTGGGCGGCCGAAGCGTGTGCCGTTCTGCCGCGCCGCTGCGATCCCCGCATTCACCCGCTCGACGATCAGTTCGCGCTCGTACTCGGCGAGGGTGGCCAGCATGTGGAGCATCAGCCGGCCCGTCGACGTCGCCGGATCGATGCCATCAGAGATAGACCGGACGTGGATGCCGCGGTCACGCAGCAGGTTCACCGTGTTCAGGACGTCCATCAAGGAGCGGCCAAGCCGATCAACTCGCCACACGACCACGGTGTCACCGGACTCTGCATGCTCGAGGAGCTTCTTCATCCCTCGGCGCTCGATCGCGGTCTTGCTCCCGGAGGTGACATCAGCGAACACGTCGCGCTTTTGAACGCCGACAGCCACCAGCGCGTCGAGCTGCAACTGCGCATCCTGACTCGATGTGCTCACGCGGGTGTAACCAAGAAGTCTCACTCGACCAGTGTGACTCACAAACTCCTCGCAGTCATGACCCTGAGACGGTTTCTGTTGAGACGCATTTTCGAGACATCTGCGACCTCGGAATCGCGCGGACCCGACACCGCGACAGCGATGCCGACCGGGCGTCTCAGAAAGCTGTTGTTTTCCGAGATGCAGTTGATGTTGCAGGTACGGTGTCTCCGTGCCGAATAGTTTCGCTCCCGTGGACCCCGTCGCGCTCACGCAGTCTTTGATCCGATGTGCTTCGGTCACCCCGAGCGACGACGGAGCCCTCGATGTCGTGGCAGGCGTACTTGAGAGCCTTGGCTTCATCGTTCATCGGCTGGACTTCGATGGCACCCCGAATCTCTACGCCCGCCGAGGAATCGACGGACCGCACCTGTGCTTCGCCGGTCACACCGATGTCGTTCCCCCAGGCTCTAACGAGTGGAGCTCCGACCCCTTCGATGCGACACTCCGCGACGGGACGATCATCGGTCGAGGTGCCAGCGATATGAAGGGCGCCATCGCCGCTTTCCTCGCAGCGGTCTCGCAGACGCAGCCCGAAGTGCTCGACCTTGGGTCGGTCAGCCTCCTGATCACCGGAGACGAAGAGGGGCCGGCCACGGGTGGCACCGTGCGTGTGCTCGAGTGGCTCGCCGATCGCGGCGACATGCCGGACTTCACCCTTGTCGGCGAAGCGACGAACCCGGAGCGGATCGGCGACGTGATCAAGATCGGACGGCGCGGAAGCCTTAACGCCAACCTGACGGTGCGCGGGTTCCAGGGGCACGTTGCCTACCCCCACCTCGTCGACAACCCGGTGCACCGCCTCATCCGCGTTCTCAACCGACTCGCCACAACACCACTCGACGAGGGGTCCGAGTGCTTCGAGCCGTCGAGTCTCCAGATCACCACGATCGACGTCGGCAATGCGGCGAACAACATGGTGCCCGCCGAAGCAACCGCGCATCTGAACATTCGCTTTAACGACCTTCATTCAGCCGAGAGCCTCGAGGGCTTGATCCGCCGGGCGGCAGAAGAGTTCGCAACCGACTTCACCCTCTTAGTCGAGGTAAGTGGCGACCCCTTCATCACTGCTGGATCGAGCCACGTCGCGCTGTTATCCGAGGCGGTAACATCCGTGACCGGGCGAACTCCCTCGTTGGATACCGGCGGAGGAACTTCCGATGCGCGATTCATCGCCCACTATGGCGAGGTCGCCGAATTCGGCCTCATCAGCAGCACAATCCATCAGATCGATGAACACGTCGTGGTAAGCGATCTGCACCAGCTCACAGTGATTTACTGCACGTTTCTCGCGAAATTCCTGACTCGCTGAAATCCTCGGTGATCCGACGCACGCGTAGCGCGACGTCAAGGAGCGATCAAAGACTGCCGCCACAAAGCGATCAACTCCACACCCATGTGCTCATTGCTTCATTTACTCATTTGAGTTCCGGTCGGCGCCGTGCCGAAGGGGTGGTTGCACTCAGTCTACGGACGGGGCCGCCCCCGCCCTCCGATCCATTGAAGGATGCCGATCGTGACGACCGAAACCACGGCGACCAGAAGGAGGAAGGGAAGGGCACCTAGAACCAGGAACAGCACGAAGCTGTCTCCACCCTCGAGCCCGTCCATGACCGCAGCCGCGACTCTAGAAGAGTCAGGACGCCGGCGTGAGCGGCCCGGTCGTGAAGTCACTCCGACCGTCCCCGCCACAGACCTGGAAATCGGAGGGCGTGTCGATTCCCGGTCCGGCGCCGTCCGAGGTGACGAGCACCCGGACAGTCGTCGCGGTCGTCGGCGTGCAGTCGTATGCGCCGACCGCCGAGAGCTGGCCCTCCGCCTGCGCCGACTCACCCGGAGCGAGAGCCCCCGGGAACGCTTCCGCACCCGACGTGCCGGCGGTGGTGAGCTGCGTCCCATCGGCACCGAGCATCAGAACGCCCGGCCACCCGAAGTACGAGCACGCCTGATCCGAGGCGTTCGTGAGCACGATCGCGAACCCTTCCTGGCCCGCCCCGGAAAGCTCGGGCCGGTCCTCCACCGTGACCGTGAGCTGCGTGTCCCGGCACGGGTCCGCCGGCCACACCGGACCAGCCGCCGCCGCACCCGCAGTCGCGGTCGCCGCCGGAGTAGCGGGGGCGGACGTCGGGGCGGCGGTCGCGGTCGACGCCGGCGCGGCGGCCGACGTCGATGCCGGAGCCCCCGCCGTCGAACCGGCGCAACCGACGAGCGCGAACACCGGAACGGCGAGCAGCAGGGCGAGAGTCGAGTGGGAGGTCCGAGTCGTCTTCATCCGGCGAATCTACCTTTGACTGCTCACTCCCAGTGCGAGACGACGGGCGGCGGGACTTCCCGCTCGTGGTTGAGCACTCGAAAAGCGATCGCGAGGACGACGCAGACGCCGGCACCGATCAATGCGGCAGCGCCAGCCACCGTCATCCACAGCGGTTGGACAGCCGAACCGTCCACGCACAGCGGATTCCACAGGAAGCTCTCGGAGCTGGAGTAGCTTCCACGAACCTCGCACGCCTCTGCCGGATCCCACATGTAGAGAGAGGACATCAACCCGAGAGCGGCGGCGAAAACGGTGAAGATCACGGCGAAAACGAGGGGGATCGCGTGATCCGGCCGAGGAGACTGTCTAACGCTCATCGGGAGGGTGCCCCCCCCCGGAGTTGCCATCTCTCACCACTCATCGCCCAGCTTGCGGAGCCCGTTGTCCTCCGGCAGGGTTTGGCGCGAGTAGTCGTGCAGAACGTCGGGCGACGCAATTTCCTGTCCGTCACGTTCAACTTGACGGCTGGCCGCAATGACGACGCATGTCACGGCCACGATCAACGCCGCAGCAGTCGACAACGTCATCCATATCGGCTGAACGGTTGAACCATCTGAGCACAGCGGGTTCCAGAGGAACCCCTCTCCCGTCAGGCTGCCTCCGCCGCGGGTCCTGCACGTCTCGCTCGGGTCCCACATGTAAATGGAGGCTACGGCTCCCAGGGCGGCTGCAAGACCGCCGAAGACCAAGGCGAGAACGATGGGCGTCGCTGCACTCGGTTGCGGGGGCTCTCCAACGTTCATCGGGACATCATGCACTGCACTCCGAAGGATTGATCAAGAGCCGGAACGCCAGGCCCGGTATCGAGTACCCGCGGGGGGAGGTCATCGCGCCGCGACAGTGAGGTTCAGCTCTTCACCGACGCGCAGAATCTCGTCCGAAGGGAAGCGGAACGGGTTGAGGTAGAACAGGTCATCGGCCGTCATGCCGAATCGTGCCGCGACGTCCTCTGCGAGGTCGTTGCGAGCGACCGTGTACGACGTCGGCACTCCGTCCGTGGATGACACCTCGCCACGCGCTGCTGCACGTGGGCCGGCGTCCCGGGCCACGAGGGTGCTGCGCTGCGGCTCCACGTTCCACTGGACGTCAGCGATGGCGAGGATTTTGGTTGAGCAGTCGGGGTCGTCCTGCGGGCGGGTCGTGAGAACGAGTTGATTGATCGCTGTCGGGTCGCCATGGAACTCTGCGAGGTTCCGCCACGCTTTGTAGGGCTTCCCTGACTCCGCGTCCGCGAGACGCATCGGGAAATCGACGTCGAAACAGGTGGTATCCGCGTCGATCGGATCGAGCGCTCCCATGACCGCTACGGAACCGGAAGACGCGGTGGGGATGACGAGCTCGTCGGATGTCAGGGCCAGCCGGCCGTCCGCCGCGCTCAACTGGACGGCGCCGGTTGTCCCGTCGTTCCCGGTGAAGGTCGCTACGCCTAGGTCGCCGGTCAGTGGAGAGGTGGAGCCGTCTTCGGTGTTCGTCGCCGGTGGCGGAGTCGGTGGTGCAGGCTGCGCCGTGCATCCCGTCATGACCACTAGGCATGCTGCGACCGCGACCGTGCTGCGCACTTTCGAGAACGTCCCCACCGGCTCAGGTTAAGCGACGTCACCGCTTTCCTCGTGGTCGCGTCTCGGCCTGAAATGCTCAGCACGGTTCGGGAAGGGGAGCGTCTGTCGCGGGCCAGCAGGAAGCCCAACGGCTCCTAGGCTGACCCGATGAGTTCCCCGGCACCGACCCGCCCTTTCGTGGGTGTAGTGCGCATCGCGGTCGGTGCAGCCGCGGTCGCGGTGATCCTCCACACCTACGCGCTGAGCATCGTGGCCGGCGACCCGAATCCGTTCGACTACTTCGGCTACTTCACGAACCAGACCAGCCTCCTCGCGAGCGCGGTGCTCATCGTCGCCGGATCGGTCGCGCTCGCCCGCCGTCCGACGCCGGTGTGGCTGAGCTACGTCCGCGGCGCGGCGACGGCCTACCTGATCGTCGTCGCCGTGATCTACAACACCCTCGTCCCCGGTACCGGCACGGCCCCGCCCTGGGTCAGCGCCGTCCTGCACGTGGCGCTCCCCGCCCTCGTCCTCCTCGACTGGATCGTCATCGCCGACCGCGGACCGCTCTCCTGGCGACGGCTGTGGGTGGTCCTGCCCTACCCGATCGTCTGGGTCGTCGTCGTGCTCGTCCGCGGAGCGACCGACGGGTGGGTGCCCTACGGCTTCCTGCTCCCCGAGAACGGGACGCTCTCGCTCGTCCTGCACGTCGCCGGGCTGACCTGCGCGGTGCTCCTCGCGGGCGCGCTGGTCTGGGCGCTGAGCCGACGCCGTGCCTCATCTAGTTGATGTCCAGTCCTCTCTCGCCATGGATCACGAGGAGCTCTGACTCCCGACGTCAGGCGCATCACCTCTCGTATGCGTCGCGACTCGGCCCCGGCGCGCTCTGATCACGCGCGACACGAGATCGATCACCAGCAACCCCGCTCCAGCCGGGATGGCACCGGCCGTAAGAATCAACGCTTGGAAAAGGAGCGGCTGGCTCATCGGCACGGGGGTCAACGACATCGGAAAGACGACGTTCTCGAGCAGGACGGGAAACAGGCCGATAGCGATCCCGCACCAGAGGGCACTCACCACAGCTGGAAGCCACGCGACGAGAACAGGACGACGCGAGAGCCTCCGGGGAGCGACGTAACCTCCGACAGCGGCAACGACGATCCAGATGATGACACCTACACCGCCGGCGCCGATCGCGATGGCTCCCTCGGATGGATCCGCGTCCGTGATCCCCAGAGCCACCATGAAGCTGCTGAACATCAGAACCAGGGCGGCGAGCACAGTGACCACGCCGGCGGCGGTCCAGCCGATGAACGCGTTCACAGATCCATCGGATGCTGAAGTCGCCGCCCGCAAACCGGTACCGACGTTCGTTGCTTGCTCAGTCATTGGTGGGACCTCGATGGTGTTCGCGTGGTCGGAGGACGGCTTGAAGTCGGAGTTTGGCTCGTTGGTGTCGGCCGCGTGCTGTCGATTCGCTGATCCCGAGGATTGTCGCGGCTTCGGGGAGGGTGAAGCCGTCCCAGAGGATGAGCCGGATCAGTTCGGATTGATTCTCCGGGAGGGCGTCGAGGGCTGTGCAGATGTCGAGGGTGTCCGCGCCGACGGGATCGGTTCGGTGGGCGTCGAAGTGCTGGCGGAGTTTCTGCGTGAGGTCGTCGTGTCGGATGGCTCCTCGTGCAGCGTTCGAGTGGACTCGGCGGGCGACTCCGAAGAGCCACATGCGTGCTCGCTCGGGGTCGGCGGGCAGCTGCTCGATGCGTCGCCAAGCGACGATGAAGGTCTCACTGAGAAGGTCAGCGGCGTCAGCGGGAACGGTGACTCGTCGGCCGAAGTAGCTGAGCAGATCCGCTGCGTTCGCGGCGTGGAGGCTCTCGAGCGCCGCGTCCTGGTCGGACCGGCGTCGTCGCGCGATCACTCGGTAGTCCCGGGGGAATCGCTGTCGCACTGTCCCGCCATCTCGATGGAGGTGCTGGTCGTGAAGTAGCCGGCCTCCTCGAGCACATCCCGGATCTCGTCGCCCATGAGAGAGCTGGCGATCACCCCAGGGGTCGCGTCAGGAATGTCTGCCGGGCGGCCGGCGGCTTCCGCCGCAGCGTTCGCCTCATCGATCCCCGCCTGATTCGACGCCAGGGCCGCCTCGATGGCCTCCGGAGTGACACGGGCAATGACCGGATCCCAGTCGTGCTGCGCGAGGAACTCGCGAGCCCTCTCGGTCAGCTCGTCGGTCTCCTCGTCGGAGAGCCCGCCGCCGTACTCCGGTTGGATGCGGGCGACGACTGCGCAGGTCCCGATGTCGGCACCCTCGGTGAGCTCGAACGTGCGCTGCACGGCGACGTCCGGAGTCCAGCCGACCCATTGCAGCAGCGACGGCCCTGCGACGGCGGCCGTGGTTCCGACTCCGACCAGTCCGATCGCCAGAACCGTCGCTCCGACTCCTGAGCGGAACCACGAACGTCGGGGCGGACGCCTCTCGGCCACTGCCCGGGCAATGCCGCGCGCGGCGTCGGCGGCCGCCGGATCCTCGCCCAGCGCCGGCGGCGCAGCTCGTCGCACCAGATCGTCCAGATCGTCCATGCCCGTTCCCCCTCGGTGATTGCTCGTCACTACCGACGTGTCCGGCCGAGGCTCGTTCTTAACGTCGGCCGCGGAGATTCACGCGCCGGCTAGGGCTGGTTGAAGGATTCCCTGGCGTCGGTGATGGTGTTTCCGTCGCGGAGGGTGAGCGTGACGGTGAAGGTCGGCTCCGGTCCGCCGCGGCCAGTCTCGCCTCCCTCGGTGAGGCCGGTTCCGGGCCACCACGCGGCCCAGTGGCCGTCTGTGATCGTGGCGATGACGCTCGTGCCGTCGCCGGTGCGGATGGTGAGCCCGGTCACGTCCGAGCCGACGTCGCCGCTGGTGAAGGCGGCGGGCGGGAGGTTCTCGCCGGTGAACTGGCTGATGCCGCCCTGCGTGTATTCGTCGGCGAGCGGAGTGAAGCCGCCCTCGCTTCCAGTGGAACTGATGAGCGCCCTTCCGGCAGTGCTCGTCCCGGCCGGGATCTCGATGAGGCATGCTCGCTGGCTGGGCGTCGTGTAGGAGAGCATGACCCAGTCGCCGCGCCGTTCCCCGATCGCTGGCTGCCCGAGCTGCTGCGCGTCACCTGACGCACACGCAGCGCCGGCGACGGTCAGGTCGGACGTGCTGGCGATCTCCGCGGTCGACGTCCACGAGGCGTACGCGCGGGAGTCGACACCGGACGGCAGGACGGCGAGAGCGACTCCCAGTGCTGCGGCCGCGAGCCCTGCGGGAAGGATGAACTGCCATCCCCGAGGGCGCCGAGCGGCGGGCTCTCGAGCGGCCACCGGGTCGCTGTGGAGGATCATCTGGAGCCGCGCTGCGGCGGCTTCGTGGGCCGGGCCGTCGAGCTCGTAGTGGGCGGCCGGGTCGAGGTCTTTCGTGGCGAGGAGTTCGGGCGTGGTCATAATGCCTCCAAGGCGGGCGAGTCGGCGTGGTGCTGGTGCGAAGGGGGATCGAGCAGTGCCCGAAGTGCGGTGCGTGCTCGGTAAAGTCGGAGTCGGAAGGCGACGGCGGTGATGCCGAGCACTCCGGCCGCGGAGGGGGAGTCGAGTCCTTCCCAGGCCGTCAGCGCGATCGCTTCCTGGTGCTGCGGTTTGAGCTGCTGCCACGCCTGGTAGAGGTCGAGTCGGGTCGCGATCGCGTCCTCCGGTGACCGCGCGGCCGCGTCGGTGGTGGCGGCGACCCGGATCGTGAGCGCGGTGGTGCGCTGCTGACTGCGGAGGTCGTTGAGGAGACAGTTCCGGGCGATGGTGAATAGCCACGCCCGCGCGGCCTCGTCCTCTGATGGCGCGGTGTCGTGCCGGCGCCAGGCGATCAGGAACGCCTCGTGCGCGAGGTCGGCGGCGCGCTCGGGGTCAGTGCGACGTCTCAGGAATCTGACGACGCTGACGTAATCGCGTTCGTACAGTTCGGAGAAGCTCGCCTCGCGGGCGGACTGTGGTGGGCTCATACCTGGGACATGTCGCCAGCCGGGCTGCTGTTACAGATGCTCGACCAGTTGATGTTCTGTTCCACTCCGGGATCTCGGCTGCGGATCCGTTTGCGAATGATGAAGCCCGCGTTCAGCATGTCAGGCGTCTAGGGCGCCGGGCAGCTTCCTTTCGAGTCGCGCTGCTCGGCTCGCGGCGAGTCCGATCGCCAGCAACACGCCACACACGATGGGGAGTTGCAGTCCAGCCGGCAGCGCTGGGTACATCGGGAAGACCATTGCTCCGAGCGCCTCGATTCCGATCAGCAGGACAGGCAGGCCGATGAGTACGAGCGTCGAGACCGCGGCGGTGACTCGTCCGCGCCAGGGGAGCGCTGTGAGCAGGCCGAGCGCTGCGATAGGCGCCGCTGTCGAGAGGCCGGGACCAAGCCACCCTGCGGACGCCGACACGAAAGCGATGATCAGTTCCGCGGCAGAAGCCGCCAGTGCCATGCCGCGGGCGGCACCTGTTCGTCCGGCCATCGCGAGCCCGAGCGCGACAACGAAAGCGGCTCCCGCGAAGACGGAGGGATTGGTGAACGGTCCGATCGCGCCGGGATAGTTGATCCCCGGTGACCAGTTGATCGTGAAGTAGAAGATGAAGAACGCCGTGGCTAGAGCGAGCGGAATGATCGCGGCCGGCGATCGGCCAGCGTGCGAACGGAAGTGGTGACGCACCCCACCGACCATCAAAGTGACTCGCTGTCCGAGCGTGGGGCGGGACCGGCCTGCGTCGTCGGCTTCGTCCAACAGGATGCCGAGCAGCACCTCACCGTGCTCCGCCCTCCATACGGGCGGGTACCAGCGCAACGCGCGTCGGAAGCGGTCGGCTCGGTAGGCGTCATCGTTCGTCGTCATGCCGTTCTCCAATCGGGGGCGTGGCCAGGTCGGATCGCTGCGGTGGGAACGAGTCCGAGGTTCGCCCGCGCTCGGCGCGCGCTGGCTTCCATGCGATCGACCTCGACACCGAGCGCAGTACGGCCGGCGTCAGTCAGTCGGAAGTAGCGACGGACTCGACCGTTGATCCGCTCGTCTCCATCGGAAGAAATAAGACCCTCCGTATCGAGCCGTTCAAGTGCCGCGTAGAGCGTCGTCACTCGAAGGCGCACGCGATCCTCGGACTGCTCCTCGATCTCCTGGAGGAGCGCGTAACCGTGGCGCCGACCTGTCGCCAACGTGGTCAAGATCCAGAACGTCGTCTCTCGCATCTCGCCGGCCATGATCTGAACCATACTCCAACGCTCGCACTATGAGTCAACTAGTGGCTCCGCTGCAGTCGTGCGCGTGGGTCGAGCGGTTGCGCGGGGTCCCTCTCCACCGAGCGACGGTCCCGTATGGGGATGGGGCACCGAGTCAGTAGACGCAGGTGCGTCAGCCGACGGTGAAGTCACCGATTTTGGTGGTTCCGTCTGTGGCGTAGACGGGGATGGTGTGCGTGATTCCCTCGTTCTCCTCCTGCCATTCGAGGGCGTCTTCCGGGGTGGTGAAGGAGCGTTGCGCGGTGGTGCCGTCCGCGTCCTCGAGGTCACTCCGGCGCACGTACCCTTGCCCGCCGTCGTCAGCGGTGACGGCGATCAGGTCCGGGTCGCCGTTCTCGTTGATGACCCCGTAGCTCTGCCCTTGCTCGTTGGTCGCCCACTCGGTGGTTCTTGCTGTCGCGTAAGCAGCGGTCATCGACCAGCGCGCGTTCGGTGACGTGGTGATCTGCACGCTGCCGTCAATGACGTTCGACAGGGGGAAGAGCGAAGGTGCGATGCCCGGTTCGGTCCCCGTTCCGAAGTCGGTCGAGGAGCAGCTGAGGCTCGATCCGTCCGGGAAGTTGAATCGGCCCGGGGTGAGGCAGCGCAGTGAGAGGAAGACGCCGTTTGCGTCGTCGGGAGTGGCGCCGAGGTCGATGGAGTCGGTGCCGGTGAAGGTGCCGGTGGTCGTGGTACTGATCGTGGTGATGTCCGTCGCTCCGGGGAGGGGAAGGAGGCCGGTGGCGGCGGCGGTCGCGGTGCCGGCGAACAGGGCGAGGGCTGTGATTCCTCCGCCGAGCCACCACCGGCGCCGCGTGGATCGTGAGCGGGCGGGAGTGTCGATGTGGTCGATGAGTGCGGTTCGGAAGGCGCCGGCGAAGTCGTCGCTCATCTGCGGGGCGGTCATGACGTTTCTCCTAGCGTCGACTGGAGGTAGAGGTCGAGCGTGGGGTGTCCGAGGTGTTCGCGCAGCGCGGTCCGAGCGCGATGCAGCTTCGTCCGGGTCGTGCCGGCGCTGAGGCCGAGCACGGGCGCAGCGTCGGTGGGGCTGTAGCCCTCGATCATCACGAGCGTGACCAGGTGCAGATCGGTCGGTGACAGCTGTCCCAGCGCCGCGGCGAGGCGCCGGTCTTCGAGTTCGTCGCTCAGGGCGACGTCCTCGGCTGAACGGTGATGCTCACCGTGGGGGAGCGCGGCGAGAAGGGCGCGGTACCGGCGGCGGCTACGGGTGAGGTTCTGGGCGGCGTTGGTCGTGGTGACCAACAGCCACGGCAGAACCGAACCGTCTACGAGCCGCACCGACGCGCGTCGACGCCAGAGCTCGAGGAACGCGATCGCTGTCGCGTCCTCGGCATCGTCGGCGTCGACCAGGAGCCGGTACGCATGCCTAAAGACGCGGGCACGATGCTGATCAAAGATCAGCGCGAACGCCGAGCCATCCCCAGAGGAGCCTCGCTCCCAGCTCTCCGCGTCACCGCTCTTCGTCGCGTCCATACCTAGTAGTGTCCGGCCGGCCTCGCAGCGTTACGCGCGACGCAGATTCAGCCGTTCCGTGAGTGATCGCCCTATGGGCGGTCGAGTTCGGCGAGTCGACGGGCATAGCGGACCAGTTCGTCCCGCATCTGCTCGATCGACCTCGGCGTGAAGCGCCTCACTTGCAAGTCGAGGATCGCGTTGGCCACCATGTCGCTGACCTCGAAGGCTGCGGCGACGGCTGCTCTCTCGTCATCGCGACCTCCCGAGACGTTCCCGCACACCCGAAACAGCTTCTCGGGATTCTCGATAGCTCTGATGCAAGCGTTGAGGATCTCGGTGCGTGTCAGCAAATTTTGACGTTCTTCGTCGTTGTCCATGCGGTCAGCTGCCCGTCGCTCGAAGCGTCGCCACGAGCCCCTGCAGTTCGGTCGCGTGGTCTCGCTTCCACTCGCGGATCGCAGGGGTGGCGAGCGGGTCCGTGTCCTCGGAGACGGAGTTGTACTGCACCACGGCCACGTCGAGAACAGTGGCGAACACGTCATCATTCGGCTCCGTGGAGGTGCCGGCGACGCCGACAGTCGCAGTGTGATCGATGTCTACTCCGGAGAGGGTGATCGTCCACGCCTGAATCGGACCATCGGGTGTCTGAGTCGCGTCATCGGTTCTCGCGTGGGTGACCTCGATGAGAACTCCGCCTACTGTGCGCTGCATGGCCCGATCGTACTCAGCCGCTCTCTGCGCTGAGCGTCCCGTTGGGGGATGGTCGGCCGGTCACTCTGATGCTTCGACGCTGCACCAGTACTGCAGTTCCGCTCCGTCGCGGTAGAAGTAGTTGAGGCCAGTGAAGCCGTGCCCGCCTCCGAGGTCGTTGCGCAGAGCGTCCGCGTCCGCGTACTGGTACAGCGTTCGCAGAAGCCGGTTCCCACGCAGGTCGGAGACGTTGACGCTGACGAAGTGACCTTCCGGAGCATCCCCGGAGTACTCGACTTTCAGTTGCAGGTTGGGGTAACTCAGCGAAGGGCCTTCGAGTAAGTACATGCCGTCGCACCGCTCGATCACGATCCGATCAGCGAAGGCGTCATCGTTGCTGCCGGCGCGAGGACGGTAGTACGTGAAGCAAGTGATCGACGCGGGCAGGTCAAGCGTTGAGGCGGGATTGATGATGCCTGCCTGTCGATGGTGTCGAACCGGAGAGTCCACGACTGGAGCCTACGCACCATCGGCAAGTTGAAGCGTCCCGTATGCGGATCGCTCGCCGGTCGTATCTTCTCGGCCGCGAGGCTGGGTTCAGGTGGCGGGCGCTGAGGTGATGTCGATCGGAAGTTCGACGTCGATCAGGTCACCGCTGTGTGTGCGCAAGGCGAGCACGGCGGGGCCGGTTTGCAGATCGGCAGGGAGGTCGAAGGACGCGTCGACCGTCGACCGTTCGCCCTTCGGGATCGGTCGGCCAAGCAGTACTTCCTCGCCGCCCGCGGAGGGGGTGATGGTGACCGTGACGTCTGAGGCGGAGCGGCTCGTGCCTCCGGTGTCCTCGCACGTCTCCCATATGAAGTCGGCGCTGAGGTGGACGACTCCGGTGGGGTGCAGAGTTGACTCGTGAAGTTCGACCACTTTGGGCGAGCAGGATCCTGCCGAGCTCGATGTGATGTCGGTGCAACCGCTGACACTCAGCGTGATGGCGGCCGCGGCGACGAGAGACGTCGCTCGTCCTGTTCGTCTGTGCGTCATGCGGGTCAGTGAAGCACTCCGTGCTGTCGCCTGCATCAGGAGTACAGCGAACGATCATCAGATCGTTGAAAGGTTGACTGATCAGCGTTCCGTTAGGGGATCGGTTATAGACGCATTCTGATGCTGCGGCTCCATCGTGGAGCACGCGTTCGAGCGGGGGCAGGTCCGGGCGATCTCCAGTCGCTCCTGTGATCGGACGAGCCGCTTAGGCTGTCGCGCATGCGAGGGCGTGCAGTGATGGTGGTTGGGATCTGCGGAATCGGGTTGTTGATGCTCGGCTGCGCGCGTGGTGAGTCGCAGAGGCTGCCGGGGATCGGGTCGAGTGAGCCGGCTCCGGAAGGTGCGGTGTATCGCTCCTTCTATCGGGGCGGGGTCGCGGGGTACGAGGCGAGTCGCGTTCGCTGGCTCGATGACGGTGATGGGTTCGAGTTGACCCTGACGGGAAGTGGAAACTGCCCCGTCGTTCCCGTAGCGATCGAAGTCCTGGCTCCGGATCGCCTGCTGATCGAGACGAAGCAACAGGTCGACCCCGGCGGATGCCAGGAGGACTCCGCTCTGTGGAGCTTCGTGCTCGACGCACCCGGAGGCCTCGACAGCACCGCGCCGGTCCAGGTGGACATCTCCGGAGAGGGGATCGCCTCTACCGAAGAGATATCACCGCGACGGTGAGTTGAAACCAGGCCAGAAGAGGTCGTCCCGTATGGGGATCGTTCATCGGTGCACGCAGACGCGACACCGAGCGCCTGTCGTTCCTCACGGTCGCCTGCACAGCTCGTCGCTGCGTCCCAAACCTCGTGCAGATGACCGTGAACGTTCAGGTCTTCGAGTTCGTCTGCACAACCGACGTGAGCGCGCCGGAATCGTCAGCCGCAGTAGTGATGCTCGAGTACTTCACCCCTCGAAGAAGTAGTGCAGCACTCACCCCGCCGACTACAGCCGCCACGACACCGAGACCGACAGCGATCCCCGCCGTCATCGGATCACCCACGACGGCAGCTACGCCGGCCGCAACAACCCATGGAACGCTCGACCCTACGGCCGGCCCAATAGGGCTGATCAGCGGGGACGACTCGGTGGCTCGTCCCGACCGCAGAGTGATCAGAATCGCCACGAATCCTCCGGCGACGGCAGCCAGGGCACTGACCCCACCGATAATGGCGCCCACCATAATCAAGTAGGCGAAGGCGCCCCACCCGCCCTGTTCGCGGAAGTCGGAGTTACCCGTAAGGACCAATCCCAGACCGAGCAGCGCACCCAGCACCACGCCGACGGGTACAGCACAGAGAGCGGCCCTCCGATGAAGATGGACGATCTGCCGCATGTAGCCACGTTAGCCGGAGAGTCTCCCGGTCAGCGCAATGGCCGTCCCGTAAGAGGATCGTTCACCGATGCGGATCTGACCCGAGTGGTCCAGCGCGCTCCTGCCGTTCACCCGTTGGTCCGATAGTGATGTTGTGCAGACGCTGTCGCTCAAGGCTTCCGCAGCGATCGCGGGCGCAATCACTCTCCTCGCCCTCGTCGCGGGCGTCTTCCTCGACGGATTCTCGTTCGCGTGCAACGAGTCCCTTCCGCCTCAGTGCACGGGGTTCCACGTCGCGTGGCCGGCTCTTTGTTCTGTCGCCCTCGCGACCCTCGTTCTCCTGGTCGTAGCGATGCGTCTCAGCACGCGCTTCCACGCTCGATGGCGGTGGCTGCTGCTCGCCATGGGCATGGTCGGCGCCGTCACCAGCTGGGTTCTGGCTCTGCGCACCGCCGTGATCGTCGGTTGAGCAGACCACGGAACGTTCCGTATAGAGATCGTTGACCGGTCAGCCATCGATCTTCTGAGGTATCGGACGAGCGGTTGGATGGATCGATGGGGTGAGGTCGTATGGCGGAATCGTGTCCCGAGGGAAGTCGAGGGAGGCCAGCCCAAGGAGGGTGATCATCGCCACAAGAGCGCAGGCAGCAGTGATGAGCGCCGCGAGCAGTAGCCGCTCAAGGGTGCGCATGGCACGAGGTAATGGCACGAGGTGAGCGGCTTCGGCCGTTCTGGGCGCATCCCGTATGGGGATCGTTCAGCGGATGGCAGCGGCCGGCTGAGGGCGCCGATCGGGGGTCTCCGTTGCCCGTAGCGGACCGAGCCCGAGTGCGCGTCTGAGGACGAACGCGCGCGACGCAGGCCCGGACAACTCTCGCCGTCGCCGGTCGTAGGTTCGGCTAGGTTCAACTCGTGCCTTCGAGTCGACCAAGTGACCTTTCCGCTTCGGCAACAATAGGAGCAAGTTTTCTTGCGCACGCGTGGATAGCCCTGCTTGTAGGGGTTTCTTACACGGTATCTGCTCTTATGATTGCTGGACCGATGCGTGAAGCGGCCTCGGGAGTGCAATACACGCTGGCAGATGCAGTTTTTGAATACGCGTGGCCGTTTGCTTTAGTTGCTGTAGTTCTTCTCGCGCTGTCGCCCTTGACCGCGAAGATATCGAGGTCTATTAGTGGCAGCACTAATGGGGGTTCTCATCAACCACTGAGTATCACGAGAAACGCTTGGCTTATTTCGTTAGTTGCATTTGGGGTCTGTTTAATTCCCGCAACCCTTGCCAGCGCTTTTGGGTTTCTGATAATACCATTCTTGCTAATCATTGGCACCCCGTCGTCTTTTTGCATAGTGGTGCTCTTCTTGCAAAGGGCGAATGCGCGCAGTGCGCGACAAATCAGACCCTGAAACAGGTGGTCGCGTGTTCGCCGTGTACTCACCGGAGGGGCCGGCGCCTTGCTTCATACGTTGCTGCGTGGCGATCCCGCCCGAGGGTCAGAGGGTGGGGAACCAGCTTGAGTTGTCCACGATCCACAGCGACACGGAGTTCCAGAGCCCGGTGATGACGAGGACGCCGATGACGATGAGGAGCACGGCGACGGCCTTGTTGGCGTAGGCGCCGATGCGGCGCAGCCAGCGGCGTGAGCGTGCTGCGCGGGCGAGGACGAGTCCGAGCAGGAACAGCGGGGTGAGCATGCCGAGGAAGTAGACGAACCCCAGCGCGACGCCGAGTCCCACGGTGTCGATGTTGGAGGCGAGGCCGTAGGCGATGGCGAGGGATGGGCCGAGGCAGGGGTACCAGACGGCGGCGCAGCTGATTCCGAGCAGCAGTGCCTTCGCGGCCGAGCCGCCCGGGGTGGACGTTTTCGTGATCCAGGGGATCCGGAGGAAGCCGAGGGAGTAGAGGCCGGCGGCGATGAGCAGTCCGCCGGCGATGAACGTGTACGGCGGCCGGGCGAGGTTCACGTTCGCGCCGAACGCGAGCAGCAGGGCCACGGATCCGATCAGTACGAGAGCGGCCCCGACCGCGAACGCGAGAATCGACCACACCTGCCGAGACGGTCGGGCCCGTCCGTCCCCTGTCGAGGTGAGGGCGCCGACGATGCCGGGGAGGATCGGTGCGGCACAGGGGGAGAGGAGAGCGAGCGCGCCCGCGAGGAACGCGGTGCCGAGCGCGGAGAACATCCCCTCACCCTAGTTTCCGGAAAGGGCACATCCTGGTCTCGCGCTTCCTAAGCTGACCTCGTGACCTGGACAAGTCGACCGCGCAGCATCGCAAGGGTGACCGCTCGAACCCTCGCCATCACGGCCATCGCTGCCGCGGGCGCGGCCTCGCTGAGCGGGTGCTTCACCACCGCCGAGCGGCCGCCGCTCACTTTCGCGGACCTCGACCGGGCGGCGACCGACGCCGATACGTTCCCGACGCTGCCCCCGCGGGCCTCCTCGTCCAAAATGGACGAGACCAGCTCCCGGCTCGTCGGCCGAGTCGGCGACCGGTCGCTGTTCCTGGCGCGCACGAGCGATCCGGAGACGACGTGCCTGACGAGCTTCGCTGACGAGGACACATGGAACCAAAGCTGCGGCGTCGGCGGGTTCGACTCCACGGTCGACCGGAACACTCTCCATGTCGTCCCGGACGGCGGGAGAGTCGAAGAGACGTGGACGCCGCTGAGCGAAAACGTCTTCATTGACAGTCCTGGTGTGCGGTGACGACGATCGAGGAGCTTCGACTGGATAAGAGAGGCAGGGAGCGGATGACTCAGAATCAAACTCGACTGCTCTCGTTCGCGTCGGCAGGAGCCCCGATCTTTGCAGTCGGGTTCGATGCTCGAGGAGGTCGCGGCGTTTCAAGTGCGAACTCCTTCTACCATCACCCCTCATTCCGACAAACGTTCTGGTCGCGGGTGAACCAGTGAAGCGTCGCGTCCGGTGGCGCTGGATTGCTCTCGCGGTCATCGTCCTCGTGGCGGGGTTTCTTCTCTCAAGCGACCTATCAGGGAGCTGTATGGACTACGTGAACGCGCCAGGCGTGTGCACTCGCGCCAACGAAGACCCGAGAACATGGGTCCTCCTTGTGATCGGTCCCCTGATCCTTGTGGGTGCGCTCTACCAAGCCTTCCGGCGTAGGTGACAGACGAAGAGGTATGCCCCTCTTGGGAGCGACATACTGCTTCGCGGGCGGGAGCGGTTGATCTATGACCGTCCTGGTCGTCGTGCAGAGATGGTTGATCGGTTGAACGGCTGGCGAGGTGCCGATTCGTGGCCCGTCTCAGGTGGCTGGCGGTGCTGTGATCTCGAGAGAAAGTTCGATCTCGATCGGGTCGCCGCTGTGTGAGCGTAGGGCAAGAACAGCGGGGCCGGTGGGCAGGTCGGCGGGGAGGTCGAAGGACTCGTTGACAGTGGATCGTTCGCCCTTCGGTATCGGTCGGCCGAGGAGTATCTCTTCGCCGCTCGCGGAAGGGGTGATGGTCACCGTGACGTCCGAAGCTGCGCGGCTCGTGCCTCCGGTGTCTTCACACGTCTCCCAGATGAAGTCGGCGCTGAGCCGGACCACTCCGTCTGGTTGCAAGGTCGACTCTTGAAGCTCGACCGCCTTTGCGGCGCAGGATCCGGCCGAGCTCGAAGTCACGCCGGCGCAGCCGCTAACGCTGAAGACCATGCCTGCCGCGACGACAATGGATGTCAGCCCTGCTGTCCGTCCCTGCCTCATGCAGGTCAGTGAAGCATTGCGCGCTCCTGCTCTCATCACGAGCGCCGCAAACGTCATCAAACCGTTGATGTCCCGCACTCGGCGTTCGGTAGAGATCCGGAGGGCAGCGCCGGTCGAACCTCCCGTAACGGGATCGGTGAGCGGAACGTTTCGAGCTACGCGGGCTCGCGGAGGCCGATCGTGACGAGTGTGGCCGCCGCGTCGCTCACCGGCTCGGCGGCGTCAGCCGGACATCGAGCGGCGTCCATACACTGAGGACTTGTGACTGCTGATCGAATCCAGCTCGTGCGCGACGACAAGCTCGCTATCGTCCCCGCCTCCGCCGTCGCGGTGCAGCCGTCAGCGGGCTGCTGATGGCCGGCGGGGCGAGCAGTGCGCTCGCCTGCAACGCTCTCGGCGCGGTGATCCATGACGTCCGATCAGCGATCTGACCACGACGCGTCTCTCGCGCGCGAGCCCGACACGGCTCAGGCTCGCACCGATGCGAACTTCCGCCCGGCCGACCACTTCGACTCCGACGGGTCTATCACGCAGCCCACCCTCGGCTTCACCGGGTGGGTCCGCTGGATGTGGCGCCAGCTCACCAGCATGCGCACCGCGCTGTTCCTGCTGCTGCTGCTCGCGATCGCGGCGGTGCCGGGCTCGCTCGTGCCGCAGCGCTCCTCCGACCCCAACGGCGTCACCCAGTACTTCATCGACAACCCGGACCTCGCGCCGCTGCTCGACAAGGTCCAGGCCTTCGACACCTACACCTCGGCGTGGTTCTCGAGCATCTACCTGCTGCTGTTCGTATCGCTGATCGGCTGCATCATCCCGCGAACGAAGCACCACTTCCAGGCGATGCGCTCGCGCCCGCCGAAGACGCCGGCCCGTCTGCAACGCCTCGCCGGCTACACCGTCCGAGAGGTCGAGGGCGCCACTGCGGAGGAGGCGATCGAGGGCGCCCACGCGATGCTGCGCCGCGCCGGCTACCGCATCGAGCGGTACAACGACCCGCGCGGCCGCTGG
>NZ_PSVD01000022.1:0-39536 GCF_002932035.1 Rathayibacter sp. AY1F6
GGGCTGATCGGGGACGGCGGGCGGGCGGGTCGAGTCGGGCCAGCCGCCTCAGCCGGCTGAGCGGATCCCTCCGGTCGGACCCCAGGCGACTCCGGTGCCGCCCGCGTCGCCCTGGTAGTCGTCGGGCGAGAGGGTCATGCCGCTCGCGACGAAGTCCGCGGTCGCCGCGCAGTCCGTGACGACGACGTCGCCGTCGGAGCGCGCGAGCCCGTAGAGGCAGACGGACTCGTCGGCGAGCTCCGCGGCCGAGAAGGAGTCGAGGCTGAGGGTGGCGAAGTAGTCGACTCCGGCGATGCTGCCCAGGTAGCGCGTCGGCCCCCAGTGGAAGACGCGGAGGCTCGCGAGGGTCGACAGCGGGCGCGTGGCGACGTCGTCCGGGACGGCCCAGGGCTCGGTGAAGACCTCCAGCGACGGGCGAGGGGCCAGCGCGACGGAGGCGGCCGTGCCGAGGGCGGCGAGCCCGAGCACGGCGACGAGCGCGGCGATCACCCCGAGGCGGCGGCGCGGGCGGGGCGTGGCGGAGGTGCGGGAGTCGGCGTCGTCGCCTCCGGTGGTCTCACTGCGCTCGCCCCAGCCGGGCGCCGCGTCCCGGCCGGTCTCGTCACGGCCGACCTCGTCCCGGCCGGTCTCGTCCCAGCCGGTCCGGTCACGGCGCGTCCCGCCCCGGTCGCTCGCCGTCCCGCGGCCGATCCGGCCCCGGGCCGCTGCGGGTCCGGCGGGCGCGGCCAGTCCCGCGACCGCGGCGTCGAGCGCCTCCTCCCGCTCGCGGCGCTGCGCGCGCAGCAGTGCCAGCTCTTCGAGCGCCGCGGGGTCCGCCTCCGCGCTGAACGCCCGGCGCTCGAGCGCGGCCCGCTGCCTCCGCTCCTCCGGCGACGCCCCGTCGCGGCGCCGCTGCAGGGCGGCCCGGCCCCGACCGCGACCGCCCAGGGCCGCATCGAGCGCCGCCTCCGTCGCGGGATCGAGCTCGTCGAGCAGCCGCGCCGCGCGTGCCGGCGTGACCGCGGTGCCGACGGACGCCGGCACGTCAGGCCCGGTCGCGGACGGCGCGCGCCAGCGACTCGAGGCGCTCCCGGTACTCCGGCCACCACTCCTCCGGCACCGGCGGGAGGTTGTCGCCGGGCGTCCGGAGCCCGACCCGCCCGTCGATCAGCTCGCGGACGATGTCGGCGTGGCCCGCGTGCCGGTGCGTCTCCGCGGTGATGTGGACGAGGATCCGGTGCAGCGTCACGTCGCGGTTCGTCCACCAGGGGACCTGCCCGGGAGCGTCGAGCGGGAGGGCCGCGACCGTCGCGTCGGAGTGGGCCCACACGCGGCGGTACAGCGCGACGACGTCGGCCAGGGACTCGTCGGCCGTCGCCCACATGTCCGAGTTCGGCTCCGACTCGTCCTCCATCCACGGCATCGGCTCCGGGAACGGCCGCCCGAACACGGCGCCGAGGTAGCCCGCCTCGGTGCCCGCCACGTGCTTCACCAGGCCGAGCAGGTTCGTGCCCGTCGCGACCAGCGGCCGCCGCACGTCGTACTCGTCGAGCCCGTCGAGCTTCTGCAGCAGGGCGTCGCGCCCCTCCTGCAGGTAGCGGAGGAGGGTCTGCTTCGCGTCGTCGCTCATCCCCCCAGCCTGCCGCGCCCGCTCGAGCCGCGCCAGAGCGGTGCCGGAGCCGCGTCGTGCTCACAGCGCAGGAAGGATCGCCCCGCGGGCACCGGGATCCGCGGACCCACGGCCCGCCGGAGCGATCCTTCCAGCGTTGTGCACGGGGTCAGGCCGGGACGCCCGCTCCCGCCCGCTGGACGCGGGTGCCGACGAGGCGCTGCGAGGAGGCGTCGACAGCGGCGGCCGGGCCGACCAGCTCGAGCGCCGCCTCCGTCTCGCGCGTCGCGCAGTCCGGGCCCACCCACAGCTCGACGCGGCCGGGCTCGACGATCCGCACGCCCTCGCGTCCGGTGAAGGCCAGGCGCGCGGCCGGAACCTCGAAGCGGACCTCCGCCTCCTCGCCGGGCTCGAGCGCGACCCGCGCGTAGCCGAGCAGCTGCGCCACCGGCCGGGTCACGCTCGCGAACACGTCGCGGGCGTACAGCTGCACCAGGTCGGTGCCCGCCCGCTCGCCCGTGTTGCGGACGCGCACGGTCGCCGTGAAGGAGCCGTCCGTCGGGGCGGACTCCTCGACCGCCAGCTCCGTCCGGGCGAAGTGCGTGTACGAGAGGCCATGGCCGAACGGGCGCACCGGCGTGCTGTCGGCGGAGGTCACGTCCGACGGCCCGCCGAGGATCGGGTGCAGGTACGAGAACGGCTGCGCCCCGGCCGAGCGCGGCAGCGAGACCGGCAGGTGGCCGGAGGGGTCGACCCGTCCCGAGACGACGCCCGCGATCGCGCCGGCGCCCTCCTCCCCCGGGAAGAACGCCTGCAGCACGGCGGCGGGAGCCGACGGCCCGTCGAGCGCCCAGCCCACGGCGTAGGGGCGGCCGGTCAGCAGCACGAGCACGACCGGAGTCCCGGTCGCCACGACCGCCTCGACCAGCTCGCGCTGGCGGCCCGGGAGCTCGAGGCTCTCGACGTCGTTGCCCTCGCCGACCGTGCCGCGGCCGAACAGACCCGCCCGGTCGCCGACGACCACGATCGCCACGTCGGAGTCGGCGGCCGCCCGGACCGCCTCGGCGATCCCGGAGGCGTCGTCCCCCTCGACCGAGCAGCCCTCGGCGAGCAGCAGCTCGGCCGAGCCGAACTCGTCGGCCAGCGCGTCCGCGACCGTCGGGATCTCGAAGCCCAGCGGCACGCCCGGGTGGTGCGCCAGCACGTGGTTGGCGAAGGAGTAGCAGCCCATGAGCGCGGGCGCGCTGTCGGCGTTGGGGCCGATCAGCGCGAGGCGGCGCGGCGCAGCGAGCGGCAGGACGCCGTCGTTGGCGAGCAGCACCACCGACTCCTCGGCCAGGCGGCGGGCGATGTCACGGTGGGCGGGCGAGTCGAGGTCGATCGACTGGGGGGCGTCGTCGAAGCGCGCGTCGAGCAGGCCGAGACGCTCCTTCTGCGCGAGCACCCGCAGCACGGCCCGGTCGACGAGCGCCTCGTCGGCCTCCCCGGCCCGGATGCGCGCGGCCAGCGGCGCGAGGAACGCGTCGCCCGTGGGCAGCTCCACGTCGATCCCCGCGGCGAGCGCCAGCTCGGCCGCCTCGCCCAGATCGGCGGCGACCGCGTGCATGAGGTGGAGGAACGCGACCGAGAAGTAGTCGGCGACGACCACGCCGTCGAAGCCCCAGCGCTCGCGCAGCACGCCCGTGAGGTAGGCGGGCGTCGCTCCGACCGGGTCCCCGTCGATCTCGGCGTAGGAGTTCATCACCGAGCGGGCGCCCCCGTCGCGGATCGCCATCTCGAACGGCGGCAGCAGCACGTCCGCGATCTCACGCGGTCCGGCGTGCACCGGCGCGTGGTTGCGGCCGCCGCGGGAGGCGGAGTAGCCGATGAAGTGCTTCAGCGTCGCGTCGACGCCGGTGGACTGCAGCCCCTGCACGTACGCGGTGCCGATCGTGCCGACCACGTACGGGTCCTCGGCGATGCACTCGTCGACCCGGCCCCAGCGGGGGTCGCGGATCACGTCGAGCACGGGCGCCAGGCCCTGGTGGATCCCGAGCTCGCGCATCGAGCCGCCGATCACGGCGCCGAGCTCGGCCACGAGCTCCGGGTCGAACGAGGCTCCCCAGGCGAGCGGAGTCGGGAACGTCGCGGCCTGCCAGGCGGCGAGCCCGGTCAGGCACTCCTCGTGGACGATCGCCGGGATGCCCAGCCGCGTCTCCTCGACGAGCCGGCGCTGCTCCGCCCACAGCCACTGAGCGCGCTCGAGCGGATCGACGGGGCGCGTGCCGTAGACGCGGGTCAGCTGGCCGATCCCCTCGCGGGTCGCCTCGGCGTACCCGGTCGAGGTGGCCATCTCGCCGGCGAGCGGGGCGACGACCTCGCCGCCCTGGTCGACCCAGTAGCCGACCAGCTGGGAGAGCTTCTCCTCCAGCGTCATCCGGCCCAGCAGCTCGGTGGTGCGGGCGGACGGAGCCTGTGGGTCCTCTGGTGCGTGCGGTGCGGTCACGGTGCGACCCTCTCTGCGGGTGGGGCGACGGGTGCGGACGGGACGGGGGACGCGGCGGACGGGCGGAGCGATCCGCTCATCCCTTCACCGCCCCCGTCAGCCCGCCGACGATGCGGCGCTCGAAGACGCTGAAGAAGATCAGCGCCGGGATCATCGACAGCGACACGAAGGCGAGCACCTTCGCCGTGTCGACCGAGTACTGCGACGAGAACGCCTGCACTCCGAGCGGGAGCGTGAAGGTGGACTCGTTGTTGAGGATGAACAGGGGCAGCAGGTAGCTGTTCCAGCTCGCGATGAACGCGAGGATCCCCGTGGTGATCACGCCGGGCATCGCCAGGCGCACGACCATCCGGAAGAAGAAGCCGATCCGGCTGCAGCCGTCGATGAAGGCCGCCTCCTGGATCTCGTCCGGGATCGCGCGGAGGAACGGCACCAGGATGATGATCGTCGTCGGCAGGCCGAACGCGATCTGCGGCAGCACCACTCCGGCGAGCGAGTTCATCAGGCCGAGGCTCTTGATCACCAGGTAGAGAGGAGTGATCGCCACGGTCATCGGGAACATCAGGCCGGCGGCGAAGAGCGCGTAGAACACGCCGCGCCCGGTGAAGTCGTAGCGGGCCAGGACGTAGCTCGCCATCAGGCCGAGCACGACCACGCCGAGCGTCGTCGCGAGGCCGGCGATGGTGGAGTTGCCGACCTCCTGCCAGAAGACGCCGCCGGTGATCACGTCGAGGTAGTTCTGCACGTTCCACGGCGAGGGCAGGCCCGCCGGGTCGGTGGTGATCTGCGCGTTCGTGCGGAAGCCGCCGAGGATGATGTACGCCACCGGGGCGAGCATCAGCGCGATCACGACGATCGCCACGACGTAGGCGATCGTCGTGCCGCGGCCCAGGGGCTGACGACGCCGCTTCACCGCGAGAGGCCGAGGGGTCTCCGGAGTGATCGGCGGGGCCGTCATCGTCGTGCCGGTCATCGCTTGTCTCCCGTCAGTGCGCCCGCCGTGTCGCGCCGGAGCACGAAGCGCTGGTAGAGCAGCGCCACCACGAGCGAGATCAGGAACAGGACCACCGCGACGGCGTTCCCGTACCCGTAGTTGCCGGCGTTGCGGCCGTTGGTGACCAGGTAGATCGCCATGGTCGAGGTGCCCGCGGTCGAGGACACGTACTGGCCCCAGATGATGTAGACGAGGTCGAACAGCTGCAGAGCGCCGATGATCGACAGGAACGCCCAGATCCGCAGGGTCGGCGCGAGCAGGGGCAGGGTGATCCGCCGCTGCACCTGCCAGTAGGAGGCGCCGTCGATGGCCGCGGCCTCGGACAGCTCCTCGGGGATGCCCTGCAGACCCGCGAGGAAGAGGATCACGGCGAAGCCGATGTACTTCCACGTGATGATCAGCATCAGCGTCCAGATCGCGATCGCCGGATCCGAGAGCCAGTCCTGCTTCAGCGCGCCGAGGCCGACCTTCTCGAGCAGGCCGTTGACCGCGCCGCTGGTCTGGAGCATCAGGCTCCAGCCGGTGCCGACGACGACCTCCGAGATCACGTACGGCACGAAGATCAGGACGCGGATGATCGACTGCCCGCGCAGCTTGCGGTTCAGCAGCAGCGCCAGGAGGATCGCGACCGGCCCCTGGAGCACGAGCGAGAGCACCACGATGATGCCGTTGTGCGCGAGGGCGTCGTGGAAGGTGGGGTCCTGCAGGATCGTCAGGTAGTTGCGGAAGCCGACGAAGTCCGTCGGCACTCCGTAGCCCTGCCAGCTGAAGAAGCCGTAGTAGGCCGCCATCACGACCGGGAAGATCACGAAGGCGAGGAAGACGATCAGCGCCGGGCCGACCAGGAGCGCGATCTCGAAGCGCCCCGCCCAGCCCACGCTGCGGCGGCGCCGGCGCACCGGAGGCGTCGAGGTGACGCCTCCGGTGCGCGCGGTCCCGCGGGGCTCATCCACTCCGAGGAGCGGGCTCTCGCGGAGTGCCATGGTGGCTAGGCCTTCGCCGCGGCGGCGTTGACGGCCTCGACCAGCTGCTCGGGGTCGCTCTTGCCGGCCAGCAGGTCGACGACTCCGACGTTCAGCGCGTTGCCGACGTTGAGGCCGTAGACGGTGTCGAGCCACTGCGAGACGTACGGGGCCGAGTTGTAGGCCTCGAGGATCTGCTGCAGGTACGGCTCGGTGACCGCCTCCTGCGCCACGGTGTTCACCGGGGGCGCGTTGAAGGCCGCGTAGTACTCCTTCTGCACGTCGGAGGTGGCCAGGTAGTTGAGGAAGTCGACGCACTCGTCGGGAGCGCCCGCGGAGCAGGAGTAGCCGTCGACACCGCCCATGATCGCGCCGGCCTCGCCGTCGCCGCCGTCGATCTCGGGGAACGGGAACCAGCCCAGGTCGGGCAGCGGCTTCTCGTCGGGGGTGAGGGAGGCGATCACGCCGGGGTTCCACGCGCCCATGAGCTCCATCGACGCCTGGTGGTTGGCGAGGAGTCCGGCCGAGCTGCCCGCGCCCTGCTGGGCGGCGGTGGTGAGGAAGCCCTCGTTGAACGGCTCGGTGGCCGAGAAGTCCTGCAGGTCCTCGCCCGCGCGGACCCAGCAGTCGTCCGTGAAGTCCTTGGTGTCGGCCGCCTCGGCCATGGTGTCGGCGCTGCACTCGCGGAGCGCGAAGAAGTAGTACCAGTGCGCGGCGGGCCAGGCGTCCTTCGCGCCGAGCGCGACGGCCTGGGCTCCGCTGCCCTTGATCTTCGTGATCGCCGAGTCGAGCTCGTCGATGGTCTTCGGCGTCTCGGTGACGCCCGCCGCCGTGAAGAGGTCCTGGCTGTAGAACAGGCCGCCCGGGAGGACGGCGACCGGCATCGCCCAGACCTTGTCGTCGAGCGCGTTCGCCGAGAACGAGCCCTCGGGGATCTCGCTGCGCGCCTGGTCCGAGATGCCGTCGGTGAGGTCCTTCAGCTGTCCGCCAGCGACCATGGCGGCGAGCTTGCCGCCTCCGCGCTGGAGGAAGACGTCGGGGGCGTCGCCCGAGTTGAGCGCCGTCTGGAGCTTGCCGTCGAGGTCCTCGTTCTGGATGGCCTGCGACTCGATGGTCACTCCGGGGTTCGCGGCCTCGAAGTCCGCGATCGTCTTGTCCCAGAACTCCTGGCCGGGGCCCGTGGTCGAGTTCTGCCAGAGGGTCATCGCGACGGTGCCGTCGCTCGATCCCGAGTCCTGGGCCGAGCAGCCGGTGAGGGCCGCGACCGTGCCGAGCAGGGCTGCTGTCGCCACTGCGATCTTCCTGAACTTCATCGTCCAACCGTTCTCTTCATCGAGGGCGCCGCCTGATGCACCGGCGCCGTGGGGGTTCCCGCCTTCGCGGGTGGAGTCAGTGTCCGCAGTGCTTGCGAAAGTGGTCAAACGTTTTCGAAATGGTTTTCGAAGCACGGGTTACAGTCGGCCACATGACCACCCGACCGACCATCCACGACGTCGCCGCTGCCGCCGGCGTCTCGGTGGCGACGGTGTCCAAGGCCGTGAACGGCCGCTACGGCATCGCCCCCTCCACCGCCACCCGCGTGCTCGAGGTCGTGCGCGAGCTCGGCTACGAGTCGAGCCTCGTCGCGAGCAGCATGCGCTCCCGGCGCACGGGCGTGATCGGCGTGCTCGTCGCGGGGTTCGAGCCGTTCAGCGCCGAGATCCTGAAGGGCGTGGGGTCGGTGCTGGCGGAGTCGCGGTTCGACCTGCTCGCCTACTCCGGCTCCCATGAGGGCGAGCAGGAGGGCTGGGAGCGGCGCTCGCTCAGCCGGCTCAGCGGCACCCTCATCGACGGGGCGATCATGGTCACGCCGAGCGTGGTGAGCGCGCCCTCCGACATCCCGCTCGTCGCTGTGGACCCGCACACCGGCCGCGCCGATCTGCCGACCGTCGAGTCCGACAACTTCGGCGGCGCCCTGCTCGCCACCCGCCACCTCGTCGCCCTCGGGCACCGCCGCATCGGCTTCGTCGCGGGTCGCGGCGACCTGCGCTCGGCGCGGCTGCGCGAGGCCGGCTACCGGGCGGCGCTGGCGGAGGCCGGCATCGCCTTCGACGAGCGCCTGCTGCGGGTGGGCAACTACCACCGCGACACCGCCCGGCGGCCCGCCTCCTCGCTCCTGTCGCTGCCCGACCGGCCGACCGCGGTCTTCGCCGCCAACGACGTCTCGGCGCTCGCGATCATCGAGACCGCCGCGCACCTGGGCCTCGCCGTGCCCCACGACCTGTCGGTGATCGGCTTCGACGACGTGCCCGAGGCGGCTCGCTTCGATCCGCCGCTGACCACAGTCCGCCAGCCGATGCAGACGCTCGGAGCGACCGCCGCCGAGATGCTGATCGCCCTGATGGCCGGGCGCGAGCCGCGCTCGCTGCACGTGCAGCTGCCGACGCAGCTCGTCCGCCGCGCGACGACGGGACCGCCGGCATGAGCGGCGACGGGACCGCCGGCAGGGGTGACGAGCTGGAGGACGACGGCCCGACCGCGGTGCACGCCGCCCTCTTCGACGCGCTGGAGCTGGTGGACCTGCCCGCGCTCGAGGCGCTGCTCGACGTGCGCTTCGTGATCGAGCACCCGACCGGCCTGGTGCAGTCGCGGGAGGAGTGGCTCGCCGACATCGACGAGGCGCGCAAGGAGTACCACGAGATCGACCACGTCGAGAGCGCCCTCTCGGGCGGCGCCGCGCACCCGGTGCTCACCTCCCGCACCATCACCGAGGCGACCATCGGCCGCCTGCACGCGACCTGGCGGCTCCAGCTGACGAGCCGCCTCGTCCGCCGCGACGAGGGGTGGGTGATCACGCGGATCGTGGTGACGAGCTGGTGAGGCGGGCGGACCGGCGCGTCCGTGGCCGGCTGCGGGCGCGGCGGGCAGGATCGACACCGTGCTCCTCCAGGTCGTGACCCGCTCCGCCCGCCCGGCCGCCGAGATGTTCGACCGGGCGCGCGACATCGACCTGCACACCGCCTCGCAGGCCGGCGCTCGCGAGCGCGCGGTGTCCGGGACGACCACCGGGCTGATCGGGCTCGGCGAGCACGTGACCTGGAGCGCCCGGCACTTCGGCGTCCCGCTCCGACTGACCAGCACCGTCACCGCGCTCGACGCCCCGAACTCCTTCGTCGACGAGCAGACCCGCGGACCCTTCGCGACCTTCCGGCACGAGCACCGCTTCGAGCCCGACGACTCCGGCTCCGGCTCCGGCTCCGGCTCCGGCTCCGTGATGATCGACCGGCTCGAGTACTCCGCCCCGCTCGGCGTCCTCGGGCGGATCGCGGAGCGGCTGGTGCTCGACCGGCACCTGCGGCGGCTGCTGGAGGAGCGCGGCGCGTTCCTCGCCGGACGCGACCGGTGAGGCTCCTGATCCGGACCCTGCTGACGCTCGTCGCCGGCGCCGGCGTCCTCTCGCTCGCGACGACCTCGGTCCTGTTCGCCCTGTCCTCCCTCGACACCGGCCGGGACGCCGGCGAGCTGCTCCTCCCGCTGGCCCGAGCGCTTCTGGCGACCGCCGTGACGGCGGCCGTCGGCGGGCTCCCCTACTCCGCGGGACGGGGTCGCGCGCCCTGGCCGGTCCTCTGGACCGCTTCTGCGGTCTGCATCCTCGCGATCGCCTGGATCGTGGTCTCGATCGCGGCGTGGACCGACGCGGGCGACGGGACGGACGCCGTCGTCGCGCTGCTGACCGTGGTGCCCGCGGCCTGCTGCTCGATCGCCGCGGTGCCGGTGACCGAGCTCGTCCTCCGGGTGGGAACCCGCAGGATCGGCGCCCGTTAGGGGATCCGTCCCCGCCGCTTGACGTTGACGCTGCGTCAACCCGTACCGTCGCTTCCATCGCCGCCGGAGTCCCCGGCGACGCGGAGACGGAGGGCGCTGTGGAGCAGGAGTGGACCGTGCACGAGGTGGCGCGGCTGGCCGGCACGACCAGCCGGACGCTGCGGCACTACGGGGCCGAGGGGCTGCTGCCGCCGAGCCGGGTGGGCGCGAGCGGCTACCGCTACTACGACGCCGCCGCGCTCGTGACGCTGCAGCGGATCCTGCTGCTGCGCGACCTCGGTCTCGGGCTGCCCGAGATCGGGCGGATCCTGCGGCGCGACGCGGAGCCGGTGGCCGCTCTCGAGCGGCACCTCGACGTGCTCCAGGAGGAGCGCCGACGGCTCGATCGCCGCATCCGGGCGGTCGCCGGGACGATCACCACGATGAGAGAAGGGAACGGGCCGATGGCCGAGGAGATGTTCGACGGGTTCGACCACGCGGAGCACCGCGAGGAAGTGGAGCGCCGCTGGGGCGCCCCGGCGTACGCCGACGGCGACCGCTGGTGGCGCTCGATGAGCGCGGAGGACCGCGAGCAGTGGCAGCGGCGGCAGGCGGACCTCGCCGACGCGTGGATCGCCGCGGCGGCGAGCGGGGCGGATCCGACCGGGGAGGAGGCGCTCGCGCTGGCCGAGCGGCACCGCGCCTGGCTCGCCGAGGTGCCGGGCACGCCCCGCGATGCGACCGGCGGCCCGAGCGACGAGTACCTGCTCGGGCTCGGCGAGATGTACGTCGACGACGAGCGGTTCGCGGCGCACTACGGCGGAGTCGCCGGCGCCCGGTTCGTCCGCGACGCGCTGCGGGCGCTCGTCGAGCGGCGGGACTGACGGAGGTTCCGTCTGCCGGGCCGGGACCCCGCTCCGGAACGGCATGATCGCCTGATGGGACGCATCCGATTCAGCAGTCCGGGCTGGGACGAGGACACCGATCGGGGGCCCGCGCCCGACCCCGACCGTGCCCGGTACTCCCGGGACGACGGGGCGAGGTTCACCGCGATCACGCTCACCTGCCTGTCGGTCCTCCCCGCGATCGTCCTCACGGCCGCGTTCCTCCTCGTGCGGCTCCCTCCGCTCGACCGCGACGACCAGCCCGACTGGACGGCGCCGCGCGCGGAGGTCCTGGCTCCGTGGCTGCTGCTGTTCCTGCTCCCACCGCTGGTCACGGGACTGCTCGCCCGTCTGGTCGGCGGGCGGGACTCCTTCCACGGGTTCCTGCCGTCCGCCGCGGTCTGCCTCGTGGTGATGGCGCCGTTCCTCGGGCTCTCGGCCCTGTCGCTCCTCGGCTAGGCGCCGCCGCCCGGGAGCATCAGCATCGCGAATCCGGCGGTCGCAGCGGCCAGGACGACGCTGATCGGAACGGACCAGCGGGGCCGGTAGGCGCCGATGACGAGGGCGGCGAAGGCGAGGACCGCGCCGACCCCGACGACGGGGAACCACTGGAGGAAGGGCCACGCCGGCCCGGCGAGGCAGTCGATCGGCGGATCCTGGACCTCGAGGAATGTGCTGCGGTAGGTGCTCGCGCAGCCGGCGAGGAGCAGTCCGCTGACGGCGGCGCCGAGCCCGGCGAGCACACCGGCGACCACCCCTCCGATCGTTCCGACGAGGGCGAGGAGCGTCGCGACCGCGTCCGCGGCGGCCGCGCGATCGGGGCCGCCGGACCGTACGCCTCTCACGCCTGCAGGATCACCGCGCCGTAGTGCGTGCCCGCGCCCGTGCCCACCAGCAGCACCGACTCCCCCGGCTGCACGTCCGAGCGGTGCAGGGCCAGCGGGATCGCGCTGCCGATGGTGTTGCCGACCTCGCCGAGCGTGATCGTCATCCGGTCGCGACCCCAGAGGCGGGCCATGCCCTCGAGCCCGGCGGCGCTGGTCTGGTGCGGGACCACCCGGTCGATGCCGGGGAGCCCGCTCGAGAGGCCCGGCCGCACCTCCTCGAGGAACGCCGGGAAGTGCCGCAGCGCGTCGACGAGCAGCGCCTTGCCCTGCATGTCGAAGCGGAAGTCGGCGAGCCGGTCGGGCGCCTCCTCGATGCGGATGCGCGAGCCGAAGCCGCGCAGCTCCGCGTGGCGCACACCGCTCGGGCGGGTGCGGAAGTGCGTGGTGACCAGGCCCTGGCCCGGCGTCAGGCCGCGGCCGATCACGACGGCGGCGGCCGCGTCGCCGAAGAGCAGGGCGCTCTCGGGCTGGCCCGGGTCGATGCCGCGGCTGCCGCAGTCGGTCGAGACGATGAGCACGGTGTCGGCGCGACCCGTGGCGAGGAGGAATCCCGCCTCCTGCAGAGCGAAGAGGAACGACAGGCAGGTGGCGCCGACGCTGTACGCCGAGACGTCGTCGAGGCCGAGTCCCGCCGCGAGCAGCGCGCCTCCGTCCGGGATCGCCTGCAGCTGAGTGCCCGAGGCGTTGAGCACCACGTCGACCGTGTCGAGCCCGGCCGCCGCGAGCGCCCGACGGGCGGCGAGCAGGCCGAGCTCCAGCGGGTCCTCGTCGTCGGTGACCCAGTGGCGGGTGCGCACGCCGGAGCGGCGCTCGGCCTCGTCGGCGGGCAGGCCGCAGAGCGCGGCGACCTCGGCGGTCGTGACGATCCGCTCGGGCAGCGCTTCGCCCGTGCCGAGGACGCGGAGCGGGAGGAGGTCGGGCACGCGGGCCCCTTCCTGCCCCGGGACGTGCGGAGCGAATCCCTGTATAGCGCGCCTCTGCACCTCCGCGCGCACTGTTCGGCGCGGTTTGACGGCACGGGCCCCCGCCGACACCATGGTCCCGGAGCGGGGGACGGATGGACGCGCGCGGTTTCTGGGTGGTCGTGCCCTTCCTCGACGAGGAGAAGCTGCTCGGCGGCGCCCTCGACGCGCTCGCCCGCCAGACCGATCCGGACTTCACCCTCCTGCTCGTCGACAACGGCAGCACCGACGGCTCGCGCGCCGTGATCGAGGAGTTCCGCCGCCGGTGCCCGGAGCGGCAGGTCGCCGTGATCGACGAGGCGCAGAAGGGCACGGGAGCCGCCTCCGACACCGGCTTCCGCCACGCGATCGCCGAGGGCGCGACGGCCGTCGCCCGCACGGACGCCGACTGCCTGCCGAGCGCCGACTGGGTGGCGCGCCTCAAGGCCGACCTCCGCGGCGGCGCCCGCTTCGTCGGCGGCCGCCTGTCCCCGCGGCGGGACGAAGCCGTCTACCGCTGGTACGACGGCGTGCTCGGCACCGCGCTGATCCGCCTGATGGAGCACGCGCCGGGCGTCTTCTACCGCCGCCCCGGCCAGCGGTACCGGATGTTCATGGCCGCCGGCTGCAACCTCGCGATCGACGCAGCGCTGTACCTCCAGGTCGACGGCTTCCCGCGCTCGAGCATCGACGACACCGACGAGGACCTGGAGCTGCACCTCAAGGTCTGCCAGGCGATCGGGCGGAGCGAGGCGCTGCTCGACAAGGACGCGGTCGTGCTGATGTCGATCCGGAAGGGCAAGGCGCTCGGGTACCTGGGGATCCTGCTCTGGTACTGGGGCCGCAAGCGCGGGCTGGAGGTCGTCGATGTCCGCTGAGCGCCGGCGCCGCGTGCTGATCACCGGGGCGACGGGCTTCCTCGGCGGCTACGCGGTGCGCGAGTTCCTGGCCGCGGGCGACGACGTGCTCGCCACCGGTCGCGCCCCCGAGGCGCTGGCGCGGCTGGAGGAGGAGGGCGCCACGGTCCTCCGCGCCGACCTCGCCGAGCTGGGCGCGACGACCGTCGAGGCCGACGTGCTCGTGCACGCCGCGGCGCTCTCGAGCCCGTGGGGCACGTGGAGCGAGTTCGAGCGTGCGAACGTCACGGGGACGGAGGCGATGATCGCGCTGGCCGAGCGCTGCGGGATCCGCCGCTTCGTCTTCGTCTCGTCGCCGAGCATCTACTCCGCCCGCCGCCACCAGTACCTGGTGCGGGAGGAGGAGGTCGACACCGGCAGCCGGATGAGCCTCTACATCCGCAGCAAGATCGAGGCCGAGAGGCTGCTGCAGGACGCGCACCGCGCCGGCCGGATCCCCGAGCTCGTGATCCTGCGCCCCCGCGGCCTGATCGGCGTCGGCGACCCCAGCCTCCTCCCCCGCTTCGTCGCCGCGAGCCGCCGCCGCGGCATCCCCCTCTTCGACGGCGGTCGGAACCCCGTCGACGTCACCTGCGTCGAGAACGCCGCGCACGCGCTGGTGCTCGCCGCCGACGCTCCCGTGGCCGACGGCGGCGTCTACAACATCACCAACGGCGAGCCCGCTCCGCTCGGCGACCTCCTCGAGCGCTTCTTCGCCGCGATGGGCGAGGAGCCGCGCTTCATCCGGGTGGACCTGCGCGTGCTGACCGCGCTCGCCGAGATCCTGGAGCGGGTGTACCGGCTGCTGCCCGGCCGCGAGCCGCCGTTCACCCGCTACACCGTGGCGACCCTCGCCTACGCCCAGACCCTCGACATCTCGAGGGCGCGGACCGAGCTCGGCTACGAGCCGACCGTGCCGCTGGCCGAGGGCATCCGCCGGGTCGGCGAGCACCTGAGGGGGACGCGTGGCTGAGTCGTCGCTGCAGGTGATGGCGTGCGGGAGCACCGTCTTCCCGCTGTCCCGGGTGTTCCGCGGGAGGGGGCTCCCCTGCCGCGTCTTCCCCTCGAACGTCTTCCTCTACACGCACGCGAGCGGCCGACGGGTGCTCGTGGACACGGGCTACCCGCCGACGTTCCGCGGAACGGGCCTCGTCGGACGGCTGTACGAGCGCATCCTGCCCGCGACGGTGCCGGACGACGAGACCGTCGACCAGCGGCTGCTCGCCCTCGGCCTGACCCCGGCCGACGTGGAGTTCGTGGTGCTCACGCACCTGCACCCGGACCACGTGGGCGGCGTGCGCTGGTTCCCGGACGCGACGTTCGTGCTGTCGTCGGGCCAGGTCGCCTCCGTGCGGCGGAACCGCGTGCGCGAGGGGATCTTCCGCGCGCTGCTGCCGCCGTGGTTCGCGGCCGGGATCGTGGCGGACGAGCAGCCCGCGACGACGATCAAGGGGCTGACCGGATTCGACCTCTTCGGCGACGGATCGCTGCTCGTGGTGCCGCTCCCAGGCCATGCGCGCGGGCACCTGGGGGTGCTCGTCGAGGGGCGCGTGCTTGTGGCCGGCGACGCGGCGTGGGGGCGGGAGTTCCTCGGCTGGTCCGGGCGCCTGCGCCGGCTGCCGCGGTTCATCAGCGACGACGCGCGGGCGCACGAGCGGACGTCCGAGCTGCTCGAGCGGGTGGAGGCGGCGGGGGTGCGGCTGTGCTTCTCGCACGACGCGTATGCGGAGGGGGATGTGGGGCTGGGTGGGGCGGCGGCGCGAGGCGGACAGGACCTCATCGACCTCGACGGCGAGAGCTCCCGTCTCCGCTAGACGGGAGGCGACTCAGGTTCACGCGGTCCTCGGCGGATCAGCCGTTCGAACGTCCCGCGAGAGGCCCCGTCACCGAGGCTTGTCATCGGGCATGTCTTTCGGGACGCTGCGGACCGCGAGATCTCGAGTTCCGATACTCGACCAGCCGCCGGTCGTCAGCGGGGCAGGTCCTCGTAGGGGACGCGGCGGCTCAGCCAGGCGAGCAGACCGGCGGCGAGCGCCGCGATCGCCGCAGGGATGAGCAGCAGCCAGAGGGCCGAGGTCACGGCGACGAGGACGAGCGCCGCCGCGGCGACGCCGGCGCCGATCGCGAAGTTCCAGCGCACATCCGTCGCCACTCCGCCCTCCGGACGCGCCCACAGCACGACGAGGGCCGTCGCGATCGGCCCGAGCAGCAGCCCCAGCACGAACCAGCGCCAGCGCGAGCGGCCCTTCTGCTCGGCCAGACCGGCGGTGACGATCGCGAGTCCGAACCAGATCCAACCGGAGTCCTGGGTGAGTGTCATGCGTGGAGCCTAGGGCGCGGGCAATATCACCCCGGAGAGGTCGCCGGTCGGGAGCGTGGGCCTGTCGCCCGCGTCTCCCGCTCAGCGGTCCCCGGCACGGCGCCGAATTCCTCCGCTACCCGGGCACCACCACGAAGGCGACGCCGACGACGAGGCCCAGCACGAGAGCCGCCGAGCCGAACCCGATCAGGAGGGCGAACGTCAGCGGACGGGTCTCGCGGAAGCTCATCGTGCCGGGGATCAGCTCGTTGATCTCGGAGGGGCTGAGCGTCTTCTCCGCGGCGGGCGGCGCCTCGATCTCCTGCCGACGAGCGGCTCCGGTCAGGCGCGCCCACACGCTCCGGCTACCGGTGTGCACGCCACGCGCCGCCGGCAGGAGCGGCGTCGTCACGGCGGCGACGACGGCCCGCAGATCCTCGATCTCCCAGTCCGCCCCGCGGAGCCGCAGCGACCGGCTCCCGTCCGACAGGAACAGGATCAGCGACGGGGGCAGGTCGATCCCCTCACTGTTGGGGCCGGCGGGCACCCACGCGAGCAGCGCCTTCACCGACGGGTCGGCGCGCTCGAAGGTCACGACCCTGCCTCGCGCATCCGTGCACTCGATCGCCCGGTCCGAGATCCGGAGGGACGCGGTGGCGAGGAACCGCCGGTTGCGGAGCGCCAGCACTCCGACGATCACCAGAGCCACCGCGGTGGCGAAACCGAACAGCCCGAGGTAGACGGCCAGCGCCGCACCGCGGTCGTCGGCGACCGCGACTCCCCAGACGCTCCCCGCCAGCAGGACCAGCGCGGGGAGGACGGCGACGGGCCTCAGCCGTCGCGACTCGTTCCTCTGCCGGGCCCTCGAGGGCCGGAACTCGCGAACCGGCTCCGAGCGGTCCGCCCGTCGCCGCTCCATCAGGCGGACGCGACGGACGGAGAGCCGGTGCGGACGCGGTTCCGAAGAGGGTCGTCGAGACTGCGGCGCATGGCGTCAGGGTAGCGGTGGCGCTCCGTCGGGCCGCGCTCGCGACCGAGCCTTCGCGTGGTTCCGGCTTCGCGCGATCCACTTCGTGTCCTACCTCTTCTTCGACGCCCCTCGCCCAGTCACCGGAGGGTGAGCGGACGCGGCGCGCCTGTCAGTCCGCGCGGGACGTCACCGCACGACAGGTCGGCCCCTCCCGGGGTGCCGGCGCCGAGCACGATCATCCGAGCGAGGGCTCGTCCGGGTCGACAGACTGGGCTGGTGTCCTCACCGATGACGATCCGCGCCGTGCCGACCTCGGCCCAGCGTGAGGAGATGCACCTCAGGCTCCGTCGCACGGAGATCAGCCCCGCGCGAGGCCTCGCGGCCGTCCCCGGCGATCGGCCTCCTCAAGACCTTCCGTACCGGGCAGCGCGCTCGACGCACGCGGGACGCCGGGCGCGGCGGCAGCCCGCCGGGGGCCGAGCGCCCTGACGCGACTCCCGCGCCGCCGGCCACACGACGCCCCCACCCGACGCCCACGCACCCACTCCAGACAGGACCCGCCATGACCTCCTCCCTCTCCCACCCGGCGAGCCGCTGGGCTCTCGACCACATGCCCCTCACCGCGCAGGCCGTCCGGGAGCTCGCTCCGGTGCTCTCCGGGAAGAAGCTGGCGATCTGCCTCCACGTCGAGCCCAAGACCGCCGCCCTCGTCTCGCACCTCGTCGAGGCCGGGATGGACATCGCTCTGACGGGCTCGCCCGGAACCACGAAGGACGACGTCGCCGACGACCGCCGCGCCCTCGGCGTGCACGTGCACACGAAGCAGAGCGACGGCGAGGCGGAGCACCTCCGCAACATCGAGAAGGTGCTCGAGCACGACCCCGACCTCACCCTCGACAACGGCGCCGACCTCACCCTCCGCCTGATCAATTCGGGCGTCCCGGACCACTACCTCGGCGGCACCGAGGAGACCACCACCGGCGGCATCCGCCTGCGGGAGAACAACGCGACCCTCCCGCGACCGGTCGTCGTCATCAACGACTCGCCCCTCAAGCTGATCGTCGAGAACGAGTACGGGGTCGGCCAGAGCGTCGTCCAGGGCTTCATGAACGCCACGAACCTCATGATCCCGGGCACCCGCGCCGCGGTCATCGGCTACGGCCCGTGCGGACGCGGAGTAGCCGACACCCTCGCGCAGCTCGGAGCGCGGGTCTCCGTCGCCGACGTCGACCCGATCCGCTCGCTGCAGGCGATCCTCCGCGGCCACCGTGTCGGACCCGTCGCCGACGTCCTCTCGGACGCGCAGTTCGTCTTCACCGCCACCGGCGCACCCGGCGTCATCGGCGCCGCGGAGATCGACGCGTTCGCCGACGGCGCCGTGATCGCGGGCGTCGGCCACTTCCCGTGGGAGATCGACGAGGACGCCCTCGCGGCCGCCACGGAGTCGACCACCGAGTTCGCCGACGGACAGCGCCGGCAGGGCATCCGCCTGAAGAACGGCAAGCGGATCGTCCGCCTCGAAAACGGCCGGATGATCAACCTCACCGCGGCCGGCGGCAACCCGATCCAGGCGATGGACCTCGGCCTGACCCTGCAGGCCCGGAGCCTCGCCGCTGTCGTCACCGCGGACCTCGACGCCGCCGTGCAGCCCGTCCCGGCCGACGTCGAGCACCGCATCGCGACCGACCTCGTCGCCCTCCTCAGCCGCTGAGGGGCGCCGGGCAGGAGGGTCTCGCCGGGCGCAGCGGGTCGGGATCGCGACCCGGCTGCGCCGACGTCGGCGCGGTTGCCGGCAGCAGGAGCAGGCATCCGTGGCCGCTCCCGCGAGGCCGAACCAGCGGGCCCGACCGGCTCACGGGACCGTCACTCGCGGCCGAGCCAGTCCGTGATCCCGCTGACGACGCGGTCGAGGTGGGACTCGAGCAGGAAGTGCCCGCCGTCGACGAGCTCGATGCGCGCGTGGGGCGCGTCGCGGAGGAAGGCCTGGGCGCCGGCGGGGGCGAAGATCTCGTCGTTCCGGCCCCAGACGGCGAGGACGGGGACTCCGGACTCGCGGATCCACGCATGCACGGCGGGGTAGAGCTCGCGGTTGGTGGCGTAGTCGCGGAAGAGCGCCAGCTGCACGTCGTCCTGGCCGGGGCGGGCGAGGAGCGCGAGGTCGTGCTCCCAGGCGTCCGGGTCGACGGTGCTGGGATCGGGGACACCGTGGGTGTACTGCCACTCGACGGCCTCCCGGCCGAGAGCCGGCCGGAGTGCGTCGCGCGTCTCGTCGGTCCGCTCGGCGGCGTCGGCCCAGATCGGGTCCCAGAAGCCGGGCACGAAGCCCTCCTCGTAGGCGTTGCCGTTCTGCGAGATCACGGCGACGACCGCGGACGGATCGGCGAGGGCGAGGCGCCAGCCGACGGGGGCGCCGTAGTCCTGGACGTAGATCGTGTACCGGGTCACCCCGATGGTCTCGAGGAAGCGGCCGGTCACCGCGGTCAGGGCGGCGAACGTGTAGTCGAAGTCCTCGACGGAGGGCGCGGACGAGCGCCCGAAGCCTATGTGGTCGGGGGCGATGACGCGGTAGTGCCCCGCGAGGGCGGGGAGGAGGTGGCGGAACATGTGCGAGCTGCTCGGGTACCCGTGCAGCAGCAGGAGGACAGGCGCGTCGACGGGCCCGGCCTCCCGCCAGAAGACGTCGAGTCCGTCGACGGACACGGTGCGGTGATGGACGACGACCATGGCTAACCCCTTCAAGTAGATTTACTGGTTAGCCGGACGCTAGCATGGATCGAACGGGCCGCACGGCGGGAGAACGGGGAACGATGGATCGGGACGAGGAGCTGCTCCTGGCGGTGCTGAACAGCGCGCCCGTGGTGGACGGACGGCCGACGGACGACCTCGGCGACGCGTCCGGTCGCGAGCTCGCCCGGCGGTGGGGCGGAGTCGGCACCGAGGACGAGCTCGAGCGGCTGCGCCGCGCCCGCGACGCACTCCAGGCCGTCGTGCGCTCGGACGCGCCCGCGGCCGTCACGGAGCTCGCGGACCTGGTCGCGCACGCCGTGCGCACCCCGCGCGTCACCGGTGAGGGCGTCGTGTGGGAGCTGAGCGCTCCCGAGCCGGATCGCCTCGCGGTGCAGTCGGTCCTCGCCTGGTCCGCTGTGAACGCCCGGTTCCCCGGGCGGCTCCGCGCCTGCGCGAACGACGAGTGCAACCTCTTCCTCCTCGACCGCAGCCGCCCCGGCACCGCCAAGTGGTGCTCGATGGCGATGTGCGGCAACCGGATGAAGGCCCGCGCGCACGCGAGCCGGTCGCGGGACTGAGAACGGCCGGGAGGCGCGGCGGCGAACGCTAGGCGCCGCGCAGCCGGGCCGTCGATGCGGACGCCTGCGCTCGAGCCCGTTGCAGGGCGTCCTCGCGTCCGGCCGCGTCGAGGCGGGCGGGACCGTAGGTGACCACCGGGGGCAGGACGTCGTACCCGACGAACTCGAGCATCCCGCGATGGATGTGGAAGAGGAACGACTGCAGGTCGCCGTAGCCGTCGGCGGCGCCGGGCGCGAAGGCCGCCTCGCCGCCGCCCGTCGTCAGCAGGAGCATCGCACTCCTGCCGCGCAGGCCGCCCTCGGCGAAGACGCCGTGCTCGCCTCCGAACGTCGCGCCCATCACGAAGACCCGGTCGATCCAGCCCTTCATGATCGCCGGCATCGAGAACCACCACAGGGGGAACGAAAGCACCAGGAGATCCGCCTGCAGCAGCTCGTCGAGGTCGCTCGCGACGGGCTCCCCGAGCGTCTTCTCGAGGACCGCGGTCATCTGCTGCGCCTGCGGCTTGAAGTAGCCGGAGCCGGACGCGAACTGGTCGCGGTGCAGCACCGGGTCCCGGCCCTCGGCGTACAGGTCGAGCCGGCGCACCTCCATGCCGTCGGCCCTCAGCTGCTCGAGGACCGCGTCCGCCTGCGCCGAGGAGAAGGACCGCTCCTCGGGATGGGCGTGGACGAGCAGAGCACGGCGAGCGGGAGCGGCCTCGGAAGCATCGGTCATGCGGCCGATCATATCGACGATTCGCGATACGTCGCTAGATCGAGGCTCCGAGCCGCTTCAGGAGCCCGTCGACGTCGGCGTCGCTCCTCCGGTAGTGGGTGTACTTCCCCACGCGCGTCGAGCGGACGAGGCCCGCGCGCTCCAGGGATCCCATGTACGACGAGATGGTCGACTGCGCGAGACCGCTCTTCGCGGCGAGATGGGTGACGCAGACCCCGAACTCGGCGCGGTCGGCGATCGGCTCGAACTCGCTGAACGACGCCTCAGGAGAGCGGAGCCACTCCATGATCTGCAGTCGCGTGGGATTGCCCAGCGCCTTCAGCACCTCCACCAGTCCCGTGTCCACCGCGCCATTCTCCCCTGCTCGCCGCCCGGGCGCCTCCGCGCCGGAATCACCCTCCGCCCGGACGCACCCCGCTCACGGCAGCAGGATCACCTTGCCGTCGAGCGTCCGGGACTCGGCGAGCTCCATCGCCTCGACGATCCCCGTGAGCGGGAAGCGGGCGGCGATGTTGGCCGTCAGCGAGCCGTCGGCGAGGAGTCCGAGCACGCGGCCGAGGTCCTCCTCGAGCCGCGCACGGAAGCGCGCGGGGCGCAGCGAGTGGCCCGCCCAGAGGTCGTAGAAGACCGCGCGCCGGCCGTTGGGGGCCAGCTGGTAGGCCTGGATCCGCGCGAGCTGGCGGAGGAACGGGGGCCAGATACTCCCGGTGCTCGCGCTGACGATCGCGTTCGCGACGAGGGTGCCGCCGGGCGCGAGCAGCGACCACGCCAGCCGGGTCGTCGCTCCGCCGACGTTGTCGAACACGGCCTGCACTCCGCCGGGAGCGAGCTCGCGCACGCGGGCGGCGAGGTCGGGATCGGCGTAGTCGACGGGCTCCACTCCGGCCGCTCGGAGTGCCTCGTGGTGGCGGGGCGAGGCGGCGCCGATCACGCGGATCCCCTCGAGGCGGGCGAGGCGGTGCACGAGGCCGCCGACTCCGCCGTTCGCGCCGAACAGGAGGATCGTGTCGCCGCGGGAGACCCGGGCCGAGCGGTGCAGCATCTGCCACGCCGTCACTCCGTTGACCACGACGGCCTCGGCGTCCTCCGACGCGACCGCGTCGGGGACGAGAACGCAGTCGCGGGCGGCGACACGGGCGTGACCCGTCCAGCCGCCGGTCTTGGTGAGCGCGGCGACGCGGCGGCCCTCGAGCGACGCGTCGCCGCCGGGGCCGACCGCGAGGACCCGGCCGACGAGGTCGTAGCCGGGCGTGAAGGGGAACGGCGGCTGGGCGAAGTAGCGGCCGCGGCGCATCGACTGCTCGGCGAACGAGATGCCGGTGGCCTCGACGGCGACGAGCAGCTCGCCGGCCGCGGGCGGCTCGACCGGCGCCTGCTCGAGGAGCAGTCCAGACGGCTCGACGATCCCGGGGAGGACGACGCGGGTGGTGGTGCGGGGAAGGGTGGTGGTCACGAGGGGCTCCTGAAGGTTGTGGTGAGTGACTGGACAGTCACAATCGCGGACATGAAAGGGGAGGGTGGTGAAGAGGAGGAGAAGGAGGAGGGGAAGGAGAAGAGGGCAGACGAGAGGACCGCGGACTCAGTCGCGGTGCCGGATGCCGTCGGAGACGATGCGCGCCCACTCGGAGTCGACGCCGCCGAGGTCGGTCTGCACGATCAGGTGGCAGAGCTGCCCGTAGGCGACGAAGCGCTGCACGGCCGGACCGTCGGCTCCGGAGACGACGGTGACCGTCCGGACGACCGCGGAGATCCCGCGGCGCACCGCCTCGCGGATCTCGGGGACCTCGCACGCGCTCTGCGCCTGTGACTGCAGCATGATCAGGTCGCGGTCGGCGATCAGGTCGATGTAGGCGACGGTCATCGCCTCGAGCCGGTCGGCCGGGTCCGAGGAAGGCGAGGCCTCCCCCGCCGCCGCGAGCGTGGTCGCCACCTGCTCGTAGCAGCGGTCGACCGCGGCGACGAAGACGCCGAGCTTGCCCGGGAACAGGCGGAAGACGTAGGCGGGCGAGACGCCGGCCTCGGCCGCGACCTCGGTGATCGGAGTCGCGGCGTAGCCGGTGCGCGCGAACACGTGGAGCGCCGCCGCGGTGATCCGCTCGCGCTGCGCCTCGGCGGTGGAGCGGGAGGAGGGGGAAGGCATGTGACTGATCGAACACTTACTTCGCTCGCCTGTCAAGAGCGCTGCCGGACGAGTCGACACGCGGGCCGGATCAGGAGCCCCGACGACTCCGTCAGCAGTACCGACGCAGGCCTGCCGGCCAGGAGGGGCGCGCGCCGCTCCGGAGCTCGAGCGCGCCTCCTCCGCCCTGCCGAAAATGGTTCGGCTACCGTCCGTGGCGGGCCGAGTTCCTCGGTCCGCCACCCGAGGAGGGATTGCCCATGCACGATTCGACCGAGGCTGCCGTCGTTAAGAGGGTCCTGGAGGACGAGATCCTCGAGAACTACGCCTCCGTGGTGGACGTGGTCCGGACCTGGATCGAGAGCCCGAACAGCGTCTGCATCGTCTACCGGCGCCGTCTCGACGGCGACCATCTGATCGGTCAGCGCTTCCGCTTCCCACCGCACGCCGCGAACGACGATCCCGTCTCGACGGGAGTCGATGCGGCGCTGAACACGGCCGAGCCCCTCGGCGCGCCCTTGGAACGCGCGCGGCTCGCGGACGGGGTCTTCTGGTTCGCGATACCGCCGACCGACGCACTGCCCGCCATCCCCGACGGGCCGTCAGCACCGAGCCGGGACTGAGCGACGGCGGCGAGCTCGACCGGGCACCCCCTACCCCGCACCCCCACCCCGCCCCTAGGTTGGGGGGACCCGCATCGCCGACCGCGCACCACAGAGTTCCGATGGAGGAACGCCATGGCCACGACACCCGTGCTCCGCAGGATCGCGATCGCGCTGGTCGCGGTCGTCGCAGTGGGAGTGGCGGGTGCCGCACCGGCGTCCGCTCTCGACAGGCCCGTCTCCGGATACCTGAAGGACAGCGGGCTCACGCCCGAGAAGATCCGCGACTTCCTCGGCGGACCCCTCATCTCGCCCTCGACGCAGGTGGGCTACGGCGGAGCGGTCTCGAGCGTCGACGCGAACGCGAGCCGCGTGGGCATGGAGGTGCTGAAGCGCGGCGGCAACGCAGCTGACGCCGCGGTCGCCACGGCCGCGGCCCTCGGCGTGAGCGAGCCGTACAGCGCCGGCATCGGCGGAGGCGGGTACTTCGTCTACTTCGACAAGGCCTCCGGCGAGGTCAGCACCATCGACGGACGCGAGACAGCGCCGGCCGGCATCACCTCGGACGCGTTCCTCGACCCCGCGACCGGAGCCCCGTACCCGTTCACCCCGGACCTCGTCTCCTCCGGCGTCGCGGTCGGCGTGCCCGGCACGGTGGCGACCTGGGACACCGCGGTCGACCGCTTCGGCACCCTGCCGCTCCCCGTCGTGCTGGCGCCCTCGATCGCGCTCGCGGCGAAGGGCTTCCGGGTGGACGAGACCTTCCGCAACCAGACGCTCGACAACCTCGAGCGGTTCCAGGCGTTCCCCGACACGGCCGAGCTCTTCCTCCCCGGTGGGGACGCACCGAAGGTGGGCAGCACCTTCCGCAACCTCGACCTCGCGAAGACGCTGACCTCCATCGCCGTCCACGGGCCGGACGCGTTCTACGAGGGCGCGCTGGCCGCCGAGATCGCCGACACGGTCCAGAACCCGCGGATCGCCGAGGGGTCGGACCTCCCCGCCCCGGCCGGCACGATGACGGCCGCCGATCTCGCGGCCTACTCGGTCGCCGAGCAGGCGCCGACCCGCGTCTCCTACCGCGGACTCGACGTCTACGGGATGGCACCCTCCTCCTCCGGCGGGATCGCAGTCGGCGAGGCCCTCAACATCCTCGAGAACCACGACCTCGCGTCCGAGGACACCGGCAGCGCCCTGCACCTCTACCTCGAGGCGTCCGCCCGCGCCTTCGCCGACCGGGGCGCCTACGTCGGCGACCCCGCCTTCGTCGACGTGCCCACCGAGACGCTCCTCAGCCAGGAGTTCGCGGACTCGCGGGACTGCACGATCGACCCGGCGACCGCCTCCGTCCGCCCGGTCGCGCCCGGCGCTCTCGACGGCTCCGGATGCGCGACCGCCCCCGCCGCGGAGGAGTCGGACACCGAGAACATCTCCACCACCCACCTCTCGGTCGTCGACAAGTGGGGCAACGCCGCCTCCTACACGCTGACGATCGAGCAGACCGGCGGCTCGGCGATGACCGTCCCCGGCCGCGGCTTCCTCCTCAACAACGAGATGACCGACTTCTCCCCCACCTTCGTCGACGGGGACCCGAACCGGATCGAGCCGGGCAAGCGCCCGCGCTCGTCGATGTCGCCGACGATCGTGCTCGACGGCGGGGACGTGCGGTTCGTCGTCGGCTCGCCGGGCGGATCCACGATCATCACGACGGTCCTGCAGACCCTGGTCAACCGCATCGACCTCGGCATGACGCTCCCCGAGGCGGTGGCAGCGCCCCGCGCCTCCCAGCGCAACGGCGCGACGACCTCGGCCGAGCCCGAGTTCATCGAGGCGTACGCCGACGACCTCGCTCCCTTCGGCCAGCAGCTGGTCCCCTCGGGCGACACCTTCACCTCGGCCGCGCAGATCGGCGCGGTGGCCGCCATCGAGGTCGACCCCTCCGGCCGGATGACCGCGGTCGCCGAACCGGTGCGGCGCGGCGGCGGCGTCGGGCTGGTGGTCCGGCCCGAGAAGTGACGCCACGGAGCCTCCCCGGCCCGCTGAGAGGAACCGTCGGCCGGCCGCTCCTCTCGCCCGGGAGCGGTCCTCCGAGGGAAGGGGGCGTCTGCGACACTGGGGAGATGTCGTCGTCGCGCCCGCTGCGCACCCTCCGGGGTGTCGTCGCGGCGACGGTGGCGACGCTCGTCGCGCTGTTCTCGCACGTGGCCGGCGGCGGCCAGATCCCGGGTCCGCTCGGTGTCGCGATGCCGCTCGTCCTGTCGGTCCTGGTGTGCGTGGCGCTCGCCGGGCGCAGGCTCTCCCTGGTGCGCCTGGCGGTCTCGGTCGGAGTCAGCCAGTTCCTGTTCCACACGCTCTTCACGATCGGGACCTTCACGGGGCCGGTCGATGCGCCGACCCTGCACGCCCACCACGGCGCCGTGATCGACGTCAGCGCGGCGATGACGCACAGCGGGATGACCGGCTCCTCGATGTGGGCGGCGCACCTCGTCGCCGCCGTCGCGACGACCGCGGCGCTCCACCGCGGCGAGTCCCTCCTCGTCAGGGTCGCCGCGACGACGAGCCACCTCGTGACCCGCCTGGTGCGGGTGCTGCCGACTCCGGTGGCCGCTCCTCGACCCGCGCGACGCTCCTCCTTCGAGCTGCGCGACGTGCTCCCCCTCGCCTCGGGCGTCTTCCCCCAGGCGGCGCTGCGGCGCGGCCCCCCTCTGCAGCCCGCCTCCTGATCATCGACGCGAGCCGCGGCGAGGACCTCCCCGGAGGTCCCCGCGGCGTCTGACCGACCCGTCTCCTCCGCCGCAGGGGTCTCCGAGGGACGCCGGCCGGTCGGCGTCTCGGCGACTCCTCCCGGACGGATCGTCCTGGCCCGGCGCTCCTGCGCGCCGGCGGAGGGGTCTGTGGAGCGCCCCCTCGGGGACGCCCGTGAAGGGAGCCACGCCTGTGGCACAACCATCGACACCGGTCGACGACGACCTCCTCCCGCCTCCGCGGCCGCTCGCCGCTCCTCTCCGCGGGGCGGAGGCGTCCCTCCTGCTCGCGATACCGGCGGCGGTCGCCGTCGCCCTGCTGGGCCTGTCGTACACCGGGGCGTTCTCGGTGGCGACGCGGCTGATCGACCCCGGCGACCTGGTGACGCGGGGCCTGCCGATCGCGCGGGTCCTGCACGACTCCGCCGCGTCGCTGACCATCGGCCTGCTCACCGCGGCCACCTTCCTGCTGCCCGGGCAGCGCATCGCGCCGGGCGTCGTCTCGTACTCGCAGAACCGCGCCCTGCGCTGGGCGACCTGGTCGGCCGCGGTCTGGGTGGCGTCCGCGATCGCTGTCCTCGTGTTCACGGCGGCGAACACCATCGGGCAGCCGCTGGACGCGCCGGGCTTCCGGACGCAGGTCGTCTTCTACGCCACGCGGATCGAGCTGGGGCAGACGCTCGTGGCCTCGACGGTGTGCGCGACGGCCGTCCTCCTCCTCACCCTGTTCTCGCGGCGGCTGGCCTGGGTGGCGGCGGCGACCGCGATCGCGGTGCTGGCGCTGCTCCCCCTCTCGCTCTCCGGGCACGCCGCCGGCGCCGACGAGCACGCGAACGCGGTGAACAGCCTCGCCGTGCACCTGATCGGAGTGACGGCCTGGGCCGGCGGGCTCGCCGCGGTGATCCTGCTGCGGCGGACCGTCGGCGCCCAGCTCGGCGTGGTCGTCGCGCGCTACTCCGTGCTGGCCGGCTGGGCGTTCGGGGCCGTCGCCTTCTCGGGTCTGGTGAACGCGTCGCTCCGGATCGAGGACCTCGGCGACCTGGGTACGCCCTACGGGCAGCTGCTGATCGTCAAGGCCGTCGCGCTGCTCGCCCTCGGCGGCGCGGGCCTCGGGCACCGGCTGCGGCTGATCCCGCGGCTGCGCGCCGACCCGGCCGACCGCCGCGCGTTCGTCGCGATCGCGGTCGGCGAGGTGGTGGTGATGGCGCTGACCATCGGCGTCTCGGTGGCGCTCTCGAACAGCGCGCCGCCGGTCTCGCAGGACCCGATCAGCGGAGACGTCCGGCGCAGTCTGCTCGGCTTCCGCTACCCGCCCGAGGTCACCCGAGCGGATGCTCGACCAGTGGCACCTCGACGCCGTCTGGCTCGGGATCGCGCTCGTCGGCGCCGCCCTCTACGTGTCGGCGGTCCTGAGGCTGCGGCGCCGCGGCGACGCCTGGCCGCTCGGGCGCACCGTCTCCTGGGTGGCCGGCTGCGCGGCCCTCGCCTACACGACCAGCGGCGGCCCGGCCGTGTACGGGCAGGTGCACTTCAGCACCCACATGATCCAGCACATGCTGCTGATGATGGTCGTGCCGCCGCTGCTCGTGCTCGGCGGACCGGTGCTGCTCGCTCTGCGGGTGCTGCCGGTGCGCCGCGACGGCGGGCGCGGGCTGCGCGAGTGGATCCTCGCCGTCGTGCACTCCCGCTACCTCGCCGTGCTGTCGCGGGCGCCCGTCGCCGCCGTTCTCTTCGCCGGCAGCCTGGTCGTCTTCTACTACACCGGCTGGTTCGAGTGGGCGATGTTCAGCCACCAGGGCCACGTCCTGATGACCCTGCACTTCCTCGCCACGGGCTACCTCTTCTTCTGGGTCCTGATCGGCGTCGACCCCGGCCCGAACCGGCCCGGCCACGTGCTGAGGCTGCTGGTGATGCTCGCGACGCTGGCGTTCCACGCCTTCTTCGGCCTGGCGATCATGTCGCAGACCACCGTGCTGGCCGCGTCCTGGTGGACCGCGCTCGGATACACCGACACGGAGGCGCTGATCGCCGACCAGGGCGTCGGCGGCGGGATCGCCTGGTCGGCGGGCGAGATCCCGATGGTGCTGATCGCCCTGGTCGTGGTCGCGCAGTGGGTGCGCTCCGAGGAGCGGACCGCGAAGCGTTACGACCGGCGCGCCGACCGCGACGGCGAGGCCGAGCTCACCGCCTACAACGACCACCTGAACCGGCTCGACGGCCGGAGCACTCCCCGTCCGACCACCACGAAGGAGACCGACCGATGACCTCTCGACCCCTGCGACGGCTTCCCGCCGCGCTGGCAGCCCTCGCCCTGGCGGGCGTCCTGATCGGGACGGCCGGGCCCGTCCAGGCGCACGACCAGCTGATCAGCAGCACTCCCGGCTCCGGTGAGCACTTCACGAACTCGCCCGCGGAGGTGACGCTGACGTACTCCGAGGACGTCCTCACGATCGGCGCGCTGGTCCTCGTCACCGACATGGACGGCATCGACCACGTGTCCGGCCCGGTCGAGCTGACCGACTCGACGGTCACCGCTCCGCTCGAGGCGGCGCTTCCGGGCGGCTCCTACGACCTCAAGTGGCGGGTGGTCTCCGCCGACGGCCACCCGATCGCGGGCGTCGTCCCCTTCACCGTCGGCGACGGCGCCTCGGCGCAGGCCGCGGCCGTGGCGGAATCCACCCCGACCGTCGAGCCGACCGTCGTCGCAGCCGCCTCCTCGCAGGCCCCGCCGGACGTCCTCCGACCGGTCCTCATCGGTCTGACCGGCGCGGTCCTCGCCGTCGCGGCCTTCCTCCTGATCACCCGCCGCCGCGGGCGGCCCTCGACCACCACCGAAGACCGGACGTCGTCGTGACCGCCGACGTCCTCCACCCACCGAACCACTTCACAGGAAGGCGCCACACCATGCGCACTCGACACGTCACCACCCTCTCCGCCCTCTCGGCCGCAGCCCTGCTCGCCCTGACCGGCTGCAGTGCCGGAGCCTCCGGCAGCCCCTCCGCCGAGGTCGCGCCCGCCGCGACCGAGGTGAGCATCACCGACGGCTGGGTGAAGGCCGCCGACTCCGGCATGTCCGCCGCGTTCGGTGAGCTGGAGAACTCCGGCACCGAGGACGTCACCGTCGTGTCCGCCACCTCCGCCGCGTCCTCCGAGCTGGAGCTGCACGAGACCGTGGCGAACGAGTCGGGCGAGATGGTGATGCGCGCCAAGGAGAGCGGCTTCACGATCCCCGCCGGCGGCAGCCTCGAGCTCGCCCCCGGCGGGAACCACATCATGCTGATGGACCTCGCCGCGCCGATCGTCGCCGGGGACGAGGTCACCGTCACCCTCACCTTCTCGGACGACTCCACGACGGAGTTCACCGTCCCGGCGCGCGACTACGCCGGCGCGAACGAGGACTACGAGGGCGGCGACATGGACATGGACATGGGCGGAGAGGGCTGATGAGCGAGGACCGCGACACCGGCCACAGCGCCGACGAGCGGCCGCGCAGCGACGTCAGCCGGCGACGGCTCCTCCTCGGCGGAGCAGTCGCCGGCATCGGCGCGGCCGGTGCGATCGGAGCGGACCAGCTGCTCGGCCGCGGCGGCGCTGCGCCTGCAGCGGCCGCAGCGCTGAACGGCGACGAGACGATCGCCTTCCACGGTGCGCACCAGGCGGGGATCGCCGCGACGCCGCAGGCGCACGCGACCTTCGTCGCCCTCGATCTGCGCGAGAGCACCGACCGGGACGGGCTGCGGCGGATGCTGCGCATCCTGTCCGACGACGCCGCGCGCCTCACCCAGGGGCAGCCGGCCCTGGCCGACTCCGAGCCCGAGCTCGGCGTGGTCCCCGCCCGCCTCACCGTGACCTTCGGGTTCGGGCCGAGGCTCGTGTCCCTCGCGGCCGGCGAGGCGGCGAAGCCTGCCTGGCTGGCACCGCTGCCCTCGTTCGGGATCGACCGGCTCGAGGAGCAGTGGAACGACGGGGACCTGCTGCTGCAGTTCCACGCCGACGACGCGTTCACGATCGCGCACGCGCTGCGGATGCTGCTGAAGAACACCCGCACCTTCGCGACCGTCCGCTGGACCCAGACCGGGTTCCGCCGGGCGCACGGCTCCGAGAAGGCCGGCACCACGATGCGGAACCTGTTGGGCCAGGTCGACGGGACCGTCAATCCGCGCCCCGAGGACGTCGACTTCGACGAGCTTGTCTGGGTCCGCGACGGCTGGCTCGCCGGCGGCACCGGGCTGGTGCTGCGCCGGATCCGGATGGACCTCGACAAGTGGGACCGCCTGGACCGCAGCGGCCGCGAGCAGTCCGTCGGGCGGACCCTCGCGAACGGCGCGCCCCTCACCGGGACGGCGGAGACCGACGAGCCCGACTTCGAGGCGACGACGACCATCGGCTTCCCGGTGATCCCGGAGTTCTCGCACATGAGGCGCGCCCGCTCGGAGAACACCGCCGAGCGCTTCCACCGCCGGGCCTACAACTACGACGACACCCCGACGGGCGAGGACATCTCGAACTCCGGGCTGATCTTCGCGGCGTACCAGGCCGACGTCACCGCGCAGTTCGTGCCGATCCAGAGGCGCCTGGACGAGTTGGACCTGCTCAACGAGTGGACGACGCCGATCGGCTCCGCCGTCTTCGCGATCCCGCCGGGCTGCGTCGAGGGCGGCTACATCGGCGACACCCTCCTCTGACCCTCACCGGCACCCGCCACAGCACCGAAGGACCAGAAGCATGACCACCACCGCCACGAGACCCCGCGACTCCGCCGACACCCCGCCCCCGCCGCACAGAAGCAGCGCAGGCTGGCTCGGACAGCTGCTGCTCCGCCTGCACTTCTCCGCCGCCCTGTTCGTCGGGCCGTTCATCCTCGTCGCCGCGACCAGCGGAGCGCTCTACGCACTCACCCCGCAGCTCGAGCAGGTCGTCTACGCGCAGGAGCTGCACGCCCCGGAAGCGGACACCTCCCTGCCCCTGGCCGACCAGATCGACGCCGCCGACGCGTACACCGGAGGCGGGCAGAGCATCGTCGCCGTCCGCCCCGCCCCGAACCCCGGCGACACCACCCGGGTGATGTACGCGGACCCGGCGCTCGGCGCCAGCGAGACCCGCGCGGTCTTCATCGACCCGGCCACCGCCGACGTCCGCGGCGACCTCACCGCCTACGGCACCAGCGGCGCCCTGCCGTTGCGGACCTGGGTCAGCGACCTGCACCGGACGCTGCACCTCGGGGACGTGGGCCGCTACTACAGCGAGCTCGCCGCCTCCTGGCTGGGGGTCGTCGCCCTCGCCGGCCTGGGCCTCTGGATCATCCGCCTCCGCCGCGCCCGCGTGAAGAGGGACCTGCTGCGCCCCGCGCCGAGGACCACCGGCTACAAGCGCCTGTTCTCCTGGCACGCCTCCACGGGCGTCTGGCTGCTCGTCGGCGCCCTGTTCCTCTCGACCACCGGCATCACCTGGTCGCTCTACGGAGGCGGGAACTTCGAGACCCTCCGCTCCGCTGTCGGCTGGACCACACCCTCGCTGGGGACGACGCTCGGCGACCGAAGCGGCGAGGTGGCCGACGAGCACGCCGGACACGCCGGACACGGCGCGGCCACCGGCGACGCCGTCGAGTCGACGGCGGGCTACTCGCCGGCCGCCTACGACTCGGTGCTCTCGGTCGCCCGCGAGGTCAACGTGAACACGGGACTGGTCGAGATCCGGCCGCCCGCGGCGGAGGGCTCGGCCTGGGTCGTGCAGGAGATCCAGCGCAGCTTCCCGACCGAGGTCGACGGCGTCGCGATCGACGGGAGCACGATGCAGGTCGTCGACCGGGTCGACTTCGCCGACTTCGGCCTCGTCGCCAAGCTCTCCCGCTGGGGCATCGACACGCACATGGGCTCGATGTTCGGGCTGCCCAACCAGCTGCTGCTGTTCGTCACCGCGGCCGGCATCGCCACGATGGTCGTGCTCGGGTACCTGATGTGGTGGAAGCGCCGCCCCACCCGCGGCCCCCGACGGCTCGTCGGCACCCCGCCGGCCCGGGGAGCGCTCCGGCGCGCGCCGTGGTGGGGAGTCGCGTCCGTCCTGGTGGTCGCCGCCGCGGTCGGGCTGTTCCTCCCGCTCCTGGGGGCGAGCCTCGCGGCCTTCGTGATCATCGACACGCTGCTGGGGCTCCGACCCGCGAACCGCTGAGCGCGCGGGCGCCGACCCGGTGAGGTCCACCGGGCCGGCGTCACAGCCCCTTCGGGAAGCCGAGTGAGCGCAGCACGGGGTCGAGGCTCTCCCACTGGTGACGCCGCTCCGCGTCCCGGTCGGCGTCGCTTCCCCCCCGGAGTCCGACCGCCTTCGCGGCGTACACGGCGGCGTGCGAGCAGTGATCGACCATGTGCGCGACGGCCGCGGCCTGCCCGGCCGCCCGCGCGGCAGCGGTGGCGGCCCGCTCGCCCGCCTGCGTCGCGGCGCGGGCTGCGGCGTGCGCCGCGAAGGCCGCCGTGCGGCACTCCGTCATCGGAGCCTCGCCCCGCTCCCACGCGAAAAGGACGTCGAGCGCGGGCCGGGGCCGGGGATCGTCCGGGTCCCACTCCTCGAACGCGGGGAGGGCGCGCTCCGCGCACTCCGCCGCCCACCGCGCGAGCGCCCGGTGGACCTCCGGCTCCGGATCCGCCCAGGCCGGCTCCTCCGCTCCGCTCACCTGTCTTCCTCCGGCTCCAGCGCTCAGCTCAGGCGCTCGGTCAGGTGGACGGTGACGACGTCGCCGAGGTCCTTGCCGATCGTCTTCCTCAGTTTCGCGCTGATCGACAGCATGTGACCGCCGGCGCCGGTCGGCAGCAGGCTCGCCGTCACCGGCTCGCCGTCGACGGTGGCGACCACCTTCACGGACCTCCCTGTGCCGAGCAGCTCGACGGAGCCGGGCACCTCGACGCACGACCAGAGGTCGCCCTTCACGGCGACACCGATCGGGGCGGTGAAGGCGAGGTCCAGGGGGCCGGCGCTCATGCGCTCTCCTCCGCGGACGCCGCGCTCTCGCCGGAGGAGCCCTGCCCGCAGTACCGGTCGAGGATCTCGTCGTACATCGCGGCGTCGAGCAGACCATCGGACAGGGCCCGGCGGACCTCCTCGAACTCCCCGGGGTCGAGGGTCGTCCAGTCGAAGCCGTCGCTCGGCGACCCGGACCGGTAGCGCCGGCGGCCGAGCTCGTCGACGGCCTGCTCCCGCGTCAGCTCCCCCGCGGCGAATCGCTGCGCGATCCCGTACGGTGTCGCGCCGGAGAAGCCGGAGCGCACGTGCGGCAGCGCGGCGGCCCCCTCGATCCCGTCGGACACCTCGTCGATCGACATGCGGACCCCTCCCGTCCGAGGGTCCACCGACCCTCCCGTCGACCCTACGACGAGACGTCGCATCCCGGTCGGGCCGGGCGACGCGCACTGCCCTCGACAGGCGGCTACCGTTCCTCCATGACCGGACGCGCCGCTACGTCCCGGCACGAGTTCCGCGTCGACTCGCGCACGCTCGTCGCCCACGACTTCCTCGGCACTCGAGCCCCCAGGGCTGCAGTCGTCTGGTGCGGAGGGACACCGCACACCGGCGCACTCCTCGCTCCCCACGTCGACGCCGCTGCGGCGCGCGGCATCCGGCTCGTCTCCGTCGCCCGTCCCGGCTTCGGCGGCTCGATGCGGGCTCCCGGACGGAGCATCGCGGACGCGGCCGCCGATGTGCTCCGCGTCGCCGACCTGCTCGCGATCGAGCGCTTCCTGGTGACGGGCTACTCCGGCGGCGGCCCGCACGCGCTGGCCGTCGGGGCTCTCGGAGGTGATCGCGTCCGGGGCGTCGCGACGTTCGGCAGCCCGGCGCCCTTCAGCGACGACGGAGCGTGGTTCGACGGCATGCAGGATCCGGGCGCTCTCCGCAGCGCGCGCAACGGCCGGGCTGCGCGCGAGGAGTGGGAGGAGACGGCCCGCTTCGATCCGGAGCAGTTCACCGGTGACGACTACTCGGCCCTCGACGGCCCGCTGACGGCGCTCGGCGCAGAGGCCGGACGCGCCTCGGAGCTCGAACAGGGCGGGAGCGTCGACGACGACCTCGCTCTCGTCGTGCCCTGGGGAGTCGACCTCTCGCGCCTGGCGGCGCCGGTCCTCCTCCTCCACGGCGCCGCGGAAGGGTGGTCCCGGTCGCGCACGCGGAGCGGATCCGCCGCCTCCACCCGGCTGCGGAGCTCACGATCCGGCCCGGTCGAGGCCACATCGGCGTCCTGCTCGACTGGCCGGACGTCCTCGACCGCCTCCTCGCGGACGGGACCCCCGGGGACCGCCCCGGCAGCGGAGGCTGAGCGTCTCATCGCGGCCGGCAGCGGATCCGACGCGGAAGGTGGGCCTGGAAGGGCCACGCTTCGGGAGGGCTCCCTCCGCGAGGATCACGGCATGGCCCCCCACACGGATCCCCGCCGATGACTCTGCAGGACCTCGCCGACGAGCTCGCCCAGGCTCTCGACCGCCCGGTGACGATCGAGGACGCCTCGAGCCGGGTGCTGGCCGCGACGCGCGCGCGCGAGGAGGCGCCTCACGACGGCGTGTTCCCCGTCCAGGATCCGCGGGGCCGGCTCGCGACCCTCCTCCTCCCCCGGGAGCGGCCCGCGCCGCTCACTCCGGCCGAGTACTCGCTCATCGACGCGGCCGTCGGAGCGATCCGCCGCCTCCTCGGCCCCTCGACGCGGGCGGGCGGCAGCTCCCGGCGCGCGGACGTCCTCGCGGCGCTCCTGGCGGCCGACGGCGGCACCCGGCGCGCCTCCTTCGCCGAGGCGGTCGAGCGCCGCTGGCTGCGCCGGGACGCCCAGACCGTGGTCCGCGCGGTGCGGCTGACCGGCCCGACCGGCTCCCTGCAGCGGACGGCGCTGGCGCGGCGGATCGACGCGAGCGCCGCCTCCGGCCTGACGTTCCTCGGCGACCAGGAGGGTGTGCTGTTCTTCGTGAGCGTGGAGGCGCCCGAGGCCGCCGCGGAGGCGGACGACGTCCTGCGGGCGGAGGCGCGCGGCCGCGGCACGGCCGTCGACGCGATCGGCTCGGCGCGCTTCGACGTCCGCGACGACGACCTCCTGCCGACCGCCGAGCGGGCCGCTCTCGCGGCGACCATCGTCGGCTCCCTGCCCGACGGCCGTGGCCGGGCCGACATCGCCGAGCTCGGGGCCTGGGTGCTCCTCGCCTCGATCGGGGCGGACAGCTCGCAGCTCGCCATGCTCTCGCCGGCCGCGGCGACGCTGCTCGAGCGGGGCGACGAGGTGCAGCGGCGGACCGTGGAGGCCTACCTCGACGTGCGCGGCAGCGTGCGGGAGGCGTGCGGGCTCCTCCACATCCACCGCACCACGCTCTACTACCGTCTCGACAACCTGCCCGAGGCGGTCCGGGAGGCGCTCGACGACGGCCTCGCCCGCAGCACGCTGCACCTCTGCCTCAAGCTGATGAAGTTCCGCGACGGGCTCGAGCGGCGGCGTGCCTCGTGATTGTGCCCGGGGACCTCCCGCAGGTCCGCCTCTACGGGCGGCGCGAGAGCCGCGACGCGTGGGAGATCCGCGACCTCCTCTCGCGCAGCGTCGTCTCGTTCTCGTGGACGCCGATCGACACGGACGAGCAGTGCCTCGCCGTCGCCGGGCACCCGCTCGCCACCGCGTCGCTCCCCCTCGTGGTGTTCCCGGACGGCAGCCGCGCCTCCGATCCGACGCTCGCCGAGGTCGCGGCCCGGCTCGGCTGGGTCGGCTCGCCGCGGCTCGCGGAGTACGACCTGTCCATCTACGGAGCCGGTCCGGCCGGGCTCTCGGCCGCCGTGTACGCCGCCTCGGAGGGGCTGAAGGTCGTGGTCCTCGAGCGCTCGGCGATCGGCGGGCAGGCCGGCTCCAGCAGCCTGATCGAGAACTACCTCGGCTTCCCGCACGGGATCGCGGGAGCCGATCTGGCCGAGCGCGCGCGGCAGCAGGCCGTCTCCTTCGGCGCCGAGCTGCTGCGGATGCGCGAGGGGATCCGCGGGCGCTTCGCCGACGACCGGATCCACGCGCTGCTCGCCGACGGGACGACCGTCGTCGCCCGCACCAACATCTGCGCCACGGGCATCCAGTGGCGCCGGCTCGGCCTCGAGCGCGAGGACGAGCTGCTCGGCGTCGGCCTCTACTACGGTGCCGGCACGAGCGAGGCGCCGCTCTGCGAGGGCGAGGACGTCGTGGTCGTCGGAGGCGGCAACTCGGCCGGACAGGCCGTGATGAACCTCTCGGCGCACGCGCGGCACGTGACCATGCTGGTCCGCGGCCCGGATCTGGCCGACAGCCTCTCCTCCTACCTCGCGGAGCGCGTCGTCCGGCAGCCGAACGTGACGATCCTGCTCGACTCGCGCGTCACCCGCCTGCACGGCGCCGACGCCCTCGAGTCGATCGAGGTCGAGAACTCGGCGACCGGCGCGCACGGGGCGCTGGCCACCTCCCACCTCTTCGTCTGCATCGGGGGCGAGCCGGACACGACGTGGGCGGCGGAGACCGCGATCGTCCGCGACTCCGGCGGCTACCTCGTGACGGGACCGGACCTCGTCGGCGAGCACGCGGCTCCCGACTGGCCGCTCGAGCGGGCGCCGTTCTACCTCGAGACCAGCGTCCCCGGCTCCTTCGCCGCGGGGGACGTGCGCCGCAGCTCGGTCAAGCGCGTCGCCTCCGCCGTCGGCGAGGGCGCGATGGCCGTCACCTTCGCCCACCGCCACCTGCAGGAGACCTCGTGAGCCGCCGACTGCCGACGGTGCGCCACGGCGTCGGCTTCTGGATCGTCGCCGCGACCTTCCTGCTCGTGATGGCGTACTCGACGGTGCCGACTCCGCTCTACCCGCTCTACCAGCAGCTCGACGGCTTCCCGCCGTTCGTGATCACCGTCGTCTTCGCCGCCTACGCGGTCGGAGTGATCGTGAGCCTGTACCTCGCCGGTCACGTCAGCGACTGGCTCGGCCGCCGCCGGGTGCTGCTGATCGCGGTGCTCGTCTCGGCGATCTCGGCCGTGCTCTTCTCGCTGACGACGGAGGTGCCGGGGCTGATCGTCGCCCGCTTCGTCAACGGCGTCAGCATCGGGATGCTCACCGCCACCGCGACCGCCCACCTCGGCGAGCTGCGCGCCCGCGCCCGGCCGGACGAGAACACGATCGTCGCCGCGTCGATCTCGGGCGCGGTGAACCTCGGCGGACTCTCGCTGGGCCCGCTGCTCGGAGGGGTCTTCGCCGAGTTCCTGCCCGATCCGCTCCTCCTGCCGCACCAGGTGTTCCTGGTCGCGCTGCTCGTGGCGGGCCTCGCGCTGCTCCTCGTGCCCGAGACGGTCGACGTGCCGGAGACGGCGCCCGCCTACCGGCCGCAGCGGCTCTCGGTGCCGGCGGACGCGCGCAGGGCGTTCCTGCTCGCGGCGTTCGGAGCGTTCTCGGCCTTCTCCGTCCTCGGCCTCTTCACCTCGCTCGCACCGACGTTCCTGGTGCAGACCTTCCAGGTGCGCGACCACCTGCTGGCCGGCGCGACGTCCTTCGCCGTGTTCGCCTCCGCGGCCCTCGGCCAGCTGCTGCTCGTGAAGGTGGGGACGCGCCTGCAGCTCTCGATCGCGGTGGCGGGCTGCGCGGTCGGGCTCGCGGCGGTCGCGGCCGGAGCGATCGCTCCGCAGCTGGGAGTGTTCCTCGCCGGGGCCGTCGTCTCGGGCTTCGGGGTGGGGCTGCTCTTCAAGGGCTCGATCGGCACGGCGGTCGCCCTCGCGGATCCCGCCCGCCGGGGCGAGACCCTGGCGGTGGTGTTCCTGGTCGCGTACACGGGGCTCGCGGTGCCCGCACTGGCGGCGGGAGCGGCGCTCGACCTCGTCGCCGCGACGATCGTGCTGACGGTGTTCGCGGCGCTCGTGCTGGCGGCGACCGCGACGGCCGGCGTGCTGCTGCGCGCCCGCAGCGCGGCGGCCGGGCGATGAGCGGCGGAGCGGGGCTGCGCTGCGGGGTGCGGGCCGGCGGCCGTCCGGGTGCCGGCCGCGTGCACCCGGGACGGCCGCCCGCCGCGTCAGAAGTCCTCGCGCCGCTCCTGCTCGGCCTCGGCGGCCGGCTCGAGCGCGGCGAGATCCCCGAGCGCGAGGCGCAGCTGGCGCAGCAGCCACTCCTCGGTCAGCGCACCCGCGTCGAGCGCGTCCAGCCGGCGGAGGCGCTCGGCGGCCGACCCGGTGAGGTCGGCGGGCGTCCCCGCGCTCATGCGCCGTACCCCGCTCCGCGGAGCAGGCGGCGCAGGTCGACGAGCTGCTGCTCGTCCACGTCCTTGTGGTGCGGCCGGTGGAGGGTCTCGGTCGTCGAGCCGACCGTCACCGAGAAGGCGCCGTCGTGCTTCTCGTGGACGGTGCCGACGGCCTCGAGCAGCGTCAGCACGTCCGCCCAGAGGACGTTGTGGCTCGGCGAGTCCTCGAGCAGCCGCTCGAGGGTGTCTCGCTGGTTCGAGTGGAGGTGGCGGGTGTCGGTCATGAACGGCCCTTCGGTGTCTGCGCACGCGCCCCGGTGGCGGTGCTCGGCGTCGCGTCCGACGGTAGGCGCGCGGGTGGAGCCGGTGCGCGAGTCGGATGACTCGAAGAGCGGACGCCGCGGGGCGGCCCCGCGAGAGGTGCGGTCCCCGCGAGAGGTGCGGCCGTGAATCCGGAGCCGGGCGACCGCCTCGACGAGGAGGACTCTCCCCGCACGCCCGCGCTGCCCGAGGCCGCCGTCTCCGCCGCGTCGCTCCCGGACCGGCCGGCCGCGTTCCTCAACGCCCTGCTGACCGAGCACTTCGTGCTGGAGTCGGCGCGCGGGATCACCGTGACGGAGTCGAGCAGCCGCGCCTCGCTCTACCTGACGATGCTCTCCAGCTCGCTCGTGGCCTTCGGCTTCCTCGCCCCGACCCGGTACGCGATGGGGTTCCTCGCGGTGATCATCCCGGTCGTCGTGCTGCTGGGGGTGTTCACCTACGAGCGGCTGGTGCAGACCTCGATGGAGGACATCGCCGCGCTGACGGCCATCCAGCGCATCCGCCGCTACTACGGGACGCTGCTGCCGGGCGCGGGCGCCTACTTCGCGGTGCCGCGCGGCCGCCACGCGCCGAACGAGCTGCTCGAGATCGGCCGCCGGCAGAGCTGGCGGGGCATCTTCTTCACGATGTCCTCGGCGATCGCGGTGGTCAACTCGATCGTGGCGGGCGCCGGAGTCGCGCTCGCGCTGACGCAGAGCGGCGCGGACGAGGTCCCCGCGATCGCGTGCGGGATGGCGGCCGCGGTCGTCCTCGCGGTGCTGCACGGGGTGTACCAGTTCCACCGCTACCGGCAGATGCGGCTGCGGATCGCCGAGGCGGAGGCGCTGGACGGGGTCGAGAGGGGGTGACGGGGC